>SBGE01000075.1 GCA_006226755.1 Deltaproteobacteria bacterium
GACTAAAGTGACAAAGAAGACCAGTGACTAGTCCTAAAACAATAGACTCTCCATTGGTCAACAAATTCGCAGACGGTGTAATTGACACAAGTCCTGTAATAATGGAAACCATTCCACCAAGGAGTGTTGGACGATGAGGAGTATAAAGCATATCGATCAAAAACCAGCCAACAAATGATCCCGCCACACAAAAGAATGTATTACCCAGAACCAAGTAAAGTTCTGGCCCAGAAGGAGAAGCAGATCCTCCATTGAAACCAAACCATCCTAACCATAAAAAAGTTGTTCCAATTAAAACCATAGGCAAATTAAAACTTTTTCTAAAACCGAAAAAATCTTTTCTTCTTCCAAGTAATACGGCCAGTGTTACGGCCGAAAAACCAGAGGTCATATGAACGACATTCCCACCGGCAAAATCAGCAACTCCAAGAGTATGAAGAAAACCTGTTTCATTCCATGTCCAAAATGCCACAGGAGAGTAAACAAATAATGACCAAAAAAATGAGAAGACCAACCAAAAATGAAGATTTATTCTCTCAACTATCGAGCCAATCATGATTGAAGGCGCCAATACAGCAAATCCCATCTGGAAAAGAAAATCCAAATAGTTTGCTTGATTCAGATCAGCAGAATTGAGTAAACCTGCTGCAAACAGGTGTTCAAAATTACCAATAAAACTATTTCCAGATTTGGAGAAGGCCAATGTATAACCAACTGTAATCCATCCTAATGAGACAAAAAAAGTTGCGGCCAAAGTTTTGTAAAGGGTAGCAACGGCATTTTTCTTACGAACCATGCCTCCGTAAAAAAGTGCTAGTCCGAGAGGCATGGTCCAGACCAGCACTAAACAAATAGATTTCCAGACGAGCCAGGAATTAATATTTTCCTCCGTCTTTGACCATCATCAACATTCTTCTCAAAGGCTCTGCGGCACCCCATAATAACTGATCACCAACAGAGAATGCATTAATGAATTCCTCACCAAGATTCATTTTCCTGATTCTCCCGACTGGAATATGCAACTGACCTGTAACAGCAGTAGGAGTCAACTCTTTCAAGGTTTTTTCTCTATCATTAGGGATGACTCTCACCCAATCATTGGCGGTACCTATAATTTGAGTAATGGTTGAAAGGTCAACAGATTTTTTAAGTTTCAAAGTAAAGGCCTGAGAGTGACATCTCATTGCTCCAACTCGAACACAAGTTCCATCGACAGGAATTGTCGTCGTTGTTCCAAGAATTTTATTGGTTTCTGTAACTCCTTTCCATTCTTCACGAGTTTGACCATTATCCATAGGAGAATCAATCCAAGGAATCAGTGATCCGGCCAATGGTGCACCAAAAAGAGTTGAATCGAAGTCATTACCTCTCATATGCTCAACAACCTTTTTATCGATTTCCAAAATATTTGCAGCTGGATTAGCAAGATCAGGAGCAACAGTTCCAAAGATGCTGCCCATTCCTTTTATAAGTTCTTGCATATGTCTAGCTCCACCACCCGAAGCTGCTTGATAAGTATGAGAATTAACCCATTCAATGAGGTTTTCTTTGAACAGACCACCGAGGGCCATTAACATCAATGAAACGGTACAGTTTCCACCGATAAAATCTTTTATCCCAGAGTCTATACCTTTTTGGAGCAGTTCACCGTTTACTGGATCCAAACAGATCAAGGCCTTCTCATCCAATCTCAAGGCAGAGGCAGCATCGATCCAATATCCTTGCCATCCAGCTGAGCGAAGTTTTGGATGAATCTCTTTGGTGTAATCTCCACCCTGACAACTGACGAGAACATCCATTGCTGAAAGGGCCTCAATATCATTTGCATCCTGAAGTGAATTGTCTGCGAGTTTATTTGTATAAGTCGGGGCAGGCTGACCTTTTTGACTTGTGGTAAAGAAAGTTGAATCGAAGTGATCGAAGTCCCCTTCGGCCACCATACGGTCCATAAGTACGCTTCCAACCATTCCACGCCAACCAATAAATCCTACTTTCATATGTCCTAATCCTCCAAAATCCGGCCAAACCGAATAGTTTTTACATAAAATGAGCATCGAAAGTGCAAAATCACAAGAAAAATATTTGCAGAGTGTTCTTGTTTTATATAAAGTTGAAGCAAGAAGACCTGAAGAGGTGCGGTTGCTAGATAGCTGTTTTGAGGGAGTCGGATCCCAAAGAAACTCAGTGAAGGAGCTAATCGCCGAAGTGAAAGGTGTACCGACACACCATTTGCTGGTTTCTGGGGCTGAATCCCCTGAGACTGTCACGACTTTCGTGGAGCGCTTTAGGAACTAGTCTGTATTCACCTACCGAATCACGTCTTCCCAAACAATTGACTTTTAATATCGGAGATCAAAATGAGTCAGGGAATCGTTGTATCGAAATTTGGTGGAACCTCAATGGCAGACGCCACGGCCATGCGTCGAAGTGCAGGAGTGGCCAAACTCAAAAATTCAAGCATCGTCGTTGTTTCAGCGACTTCTGGTACAACAAATATCTTAGTTGAACTCTCTCAAATGGTTACCAATTCCACATGGGAAGGATGTAAAGCAACTATTCAAAAAATCATTGATAACCATCTTCAAATCGCCCGTGACCTTGAAGTTCCTGAAGCATGTATGCATGATCTAGATGAACTTTTCAAGGAACTCAAAACCCTTGTTAGAGGGATGAATCTTCTTAAAGAAGCTTCCCCTAAGGCCTGTGATAGCCTTTTTAGTTTGGGTGAAAGAATGTCTTCAAGGCTTTTTACTGAATGCTTAAATCAGCTAAGAGAAGACACTGAAGTTTCCTGCTTTGACGTAAGAACTGTCTTGAGAACTGATAGCAACTTCGGAAAAGCAGAACCTAATTTTGAAATGATTAAAAAATTAACTGACCAGCACCTCCTGGATGTTAAGTATGCTGGTCGGGTCTTTGTCACTCAAGGTTTCATAGGTCGAGATGCGGACGGGGCCACGACCACACTTGGAAGAGGTGGAAGTGACTACTCTGCTGCTATTCTCGCCTATGCCTTGGGTGCCGAAAAACTGGAAATCTGGACTGACGTCGCGGGAATCGCCACAACTGACCCGAGACTTTGTTCAAATGCTAGACCAATTGATGTCATCAGTTTCCAAGAAGCTGCTGAACTGGCCTCATTCGGTGCGAAAGTTCTTCACCCAACAACATTGCTTCCGGCCATGTGGGCAGATATTCCTGTGTTCGTAGGATCTAGTTATGAGCCAGAAAAAGAAGGAACTTGGATTATTAAAGATCCTAAAGAAAGACCACTGATTCGCGCCATGGCAGTCAAAAAAGATCAAACCTTACTTACATTAAAAAACCCTAACATGCTTCATGCCCATGGTTTTCTTTTTGATGTCTTCAAAGTGTTTAATCAACACAGAGTATCAGTCGACAGTATCACCACGTCTGAAATCTCTGTTTCCATGACCGTAGATGACTCAACTTTGCTCAATAGAACGCTTTTAGAAGACTTAAGACAGCTAGGAGAAGTTTTAGTTGAAGAAGATTTGTCACTCATCTCCTTGATCGGTAATAATATCAACCATACTCCTGGACTTGCTGCAGAGATATTTAATGCTCTTGGGGACATCAATGTCAGAATGATCTGTCTTGGTGCTTCAAAACATAATTTCTGTTTTTTAGTAAATGAACAACGAGCTGGAGACGCCATTGATCGTCTTCATACAAGATTTATAGGCTAAACATGAAAATTGCACTCCTTGGCAAAGGCAAAACCGGTGGAAAAGTTGCTGAAATTCACAGTGGCGAACTCACCGTTTTTGATACATCAAATGTTGCAACAGTTGAAAAGCTGAAAGGACATGATGTCGTCATCTCATTCCTGCCAGGAGAGCCATTTAGAGAGCTTATTCCCGTTTTGATAGAGGCCAAAATTCCAGTTGTCACAGGATCAACTGGTTTTGAATGGCCGAGTGATATCTCAGACAAACTTATTGAAAACAATGTCGCCTGGGTCAAGGCCCATAATTTTTCACTCGGAATGAATCTTATGAAACAAATGATCATGAGTCTTTCTAAAGCGGCAGAACTTTTTAAAGAATATAAGTTTCATATTCATGAGGTTCACCATACAAAAAAACTGGATGCCCCAAGTGGTACGGCCATAAGCTGGTCGGATTGGCTTGGACTTCCCAACGAAATCACTTCTGAAAGAACAGGTGATGTTGTTGGAGACCATATGCTAACCCTTGAAACACCTACAGAAAAAATGACCATCAGACATGAGGCCCTCGACAGAAAAATCTTTGCAGAAGGCGCACTTTGGGCAGCTGAAAAAACACTGGAAGGATATTTCCCGAAAGGACTCAATGACTTTCAAACCTATATACAAGATAAAATTTTTAGCAACTGAGAGGATCAAATGAATTTGAATGAATACCCGTTATGGACAGCTGTTATTACACCAATGCTTGAAAATGGTGACGTTGATTACGTTTCACTAGAAGCAATCCTTAAAGAACAAGAAGAGGCCAAAAACGGTATTCTTATCTTGGGAAGTACAGGAGAGGCCCTCAATCTTAACCAAGAAGAGATGCAAAAGATTCTCGATTTTACAATCGGTTTAAAACTTAATGCCCCACTAATGTGCGGTGTAGGTGGAATCAACCTTGAGCAAACAACCAAATGGGTAAAATATCTTGAAACGCTTCCACTGGATGCTTACCTCATGGTTACACCTCTCTATGCCAAGCCTGGTACTGAAGGCCAATATCAGTGGTTCAAACACCTCATGGATGCTTCAACAAGACCTGTTATGCTCTACAATGTTCCTGGAAGAACTGGGACATCACTTAGCTTTGAAGCAGTAAAAAGACTCAATACTCACCCACGTTTTTGGGCGGTCAAAGAGGCCTCTGGAAATGTTGAACATTTCAAAAAATATGTAGAAGCAGCAGGAGAAGGTCGAGTTTACTCTGGTGATGATGGAATGCTTCCGGACTTTGCTCCACATAACTGTAAAGGACTTGTCTCTGTGGCCTCTAACGTATGGCCAAGAGAGACTCATCTATATGTGGATATGACTCTTGAGAGCAGACTTGATGATGCCAAATTATGGCAAGAATGCAGTGACACTCTCTTTATTGCCAGCAATCCAGTTCCAGTCAAGGCCCTTATGGCGCAAAAAGGAACCATTAAAACGAATACCCTCAGAGCTCCTTTGACTTCTGAGGATCTTACAGACCTGACTCCTCTGACGACTTCACAAGCAAGAGTGACAGAGTGGTTTAAAAAAAATAGCTAAGAAAAGGATTTTATATGAGTAATTGGGAATCAGTATTTGAACAATTAGAGGCCGGCACACTGAGATCTGCACAGAAAGTAGATGGTGTCTGGAAGGCCAATGTAGAAGTTAAGCAGGCCATCCTAGAGGCCTTTAAAGCAGGCGAACTTATTGAACAAAATGGTTTTGTCGATAAACACAATCTTATGCCTCAACAATTTACTCCAGAGCGTGGAGTAAGACTTGTTCCAGGCGGATCTTCTGTAAGAAGAGGTTCTTATGTAGCCAAAGGTGTGATTATCATGCCTCCTGCCTATATCAATGTTGGAGCCTATGTAGATGAAGGCTCAATGGTCGACTCTCATGCATTAGTTGGAAGTTGTGCCCAAATTGGAAAGAGAGTTCATTTATCCGCAGGTGTTCAAATTGGCGGTGTACTTGAGCCTGTAGGACTTGCGCCAGTGATTATTGAAGATGATGCCTTTATTGGAGCTGGCTCTGTCATCGTAGAAGGAATACAAGTTATGAGAAGAGCAGTTATTGCTCCAGGCTGTATCCTTTCCAAGGGTGTTCCAGTTTTTGATTGTGTTAACGAAAGACAACTGGCCCCAGGAGAACCGATTCCTGAAAATGCGGTAGTTGTACCGGGAACCAGACCTGTTAACCCAGAAAAACTCCCTTGGGCCAAAGAACAAAACTTTCAAATGAACTGCGCCTTAATCATCAAATATAGAGATGAAAAATCTGATGCTTCATTGGAATTGGAGTCTTTCCTAAGATGACAACTTGGAGCTTCACCCACAGAGATCATTTGCAAACGTTGATGGATCGATTTGATTGTAGCTTCTTTTGTTACGATCTTGATGCTTTAGATGAACATCTAAAATCCATGCAAAAAATGATTCCAGAAGGTGTGAAGCTCTGGTACGCCACCAAGGCCAACCCATTGTCGGAAGTTTTGAAGACATTTAGAAAAAATGGGTTTGGTATTGATGTCTCAGCTCAGGGTGAAATGAATCATGCTCTCAATGCCGGATTCAATCCTTCCAGCATGCTAAGCACAGGTCCTTCCAAATCGAGAAAATATCTTCGGTCTTTGGTTGATCACGGTATAGGTACAGTTGTACTAGAGAGCCCAAATCAAGCGCGCTGGTTGAATGAAATTGCATTGGAAAAAAATCAAGTCGTCGATGTACTTCTAAGAGTCCAACTACCTTGGAAAGAAGGAAAAAGTGTACTTGGTGGTGATGAAATCACGGCCTTTGGAATGGAGCCAGATGCTTGGAAGCAATCTGAAGTGACTTCAATGAAAGGACTAAATATACGTGGATTTCACTGTTTTCAATGGGGCAATATTCTTGATGCTAAACGATTGGGAAGCATTTGGAGTACCATTGCTCAAAAGCTTGTAGAACTGTCCGATGAAATGAGTATTGAACTTGAAGTTCTAGATCTTGGTGGTGGACTAGGCCTTGATTATGAAGAACATCAATCCCCTCTTCAATTTGAGGATGTTTCAGCTGAACTCAAGAAGATAAAAGAAAATTTTAATGTTCCTGAGATATGGATGGAACTGGGCCGTTACGCTGTTGGAAATTTTGGTGTTTACTGTACACAAATTATAGACAGAAAAAGTACGCGTGGAAGAGAGCTATTGGTAACAGACGGAGGCATCAATCATTTGGTTCGTCCGGCAATTACCAATCAGGCCTTCCCTTGTGAACTTTTTCGCACCTCAGAGAGTCAGTCTATGAGATACCATGTTCATGGTCCCTTATGCACCGCTCTCGATGTCCTAGGCTCCTTTGAACTCCCCTCAGATATAGGGCCTGGAGATTGGCTAGTTTTCAAAAAAACCATGGCCTATGGCTTTACTGAGTCAATGCCCTTTTTCCTTTGTCATAATCTACCGGCAGAGACCATAATTAAGGACGGTAGCTTAGAAGTTCTAAGAGGTATTGAAACCGCTGCTTCCTGGCTCGTTTAGGGCAATATTATGGCACTTAAAATTCATCAAGAAAAAAAGATCATTCATGAAATGCCGGCCGGCGGTGAACTGTATCTCAACGTTTTGACATTCGATTCCCAGCGTCCAGGACCTGTCACTTACATCCAGTCATCCGTCCATGGAGCAGAACTACAAGGCAATATTGTTATTTACGAGATGATGAAACATCTCAAAGGCCATCCTTTCAAAGGGAAAGTTATTTTTGTCCCGATGGCGAATCCCTTTGCTACCAACAACCGTCAAGGTGGACATACTCAAGGCAGATTCAATCCCCTAACTGGAAATAACTGGAATCGTAATTATATTGACCTCATGAAGCTAAAAGAAGATCAGGTCAATTTCTCACTTAAAAACTTCATCAAGTCTAATATCGATACCCCTTGGGAAGAACTCAAGAAAAGCTATAAGAAAGTCATTCTAGAAATGCTTTTGGCACACGAAAAAAAGCTCTTTCTTGAAAGAGGTCCTAGACACAACACCTTGTTGAATTTAGAGCTTCAAAAAATAGCTGCCCAGGCCGATTTTGTTCTGGATCTACACACAGGTCCAGTTGCTACCCGTTATATCTATAGTGCGGAATATGAGCGTGACAGAGTAGCTGACTTGTCCTTTCCATTTAATCTTTCTATCCCAAATGAATTTGCTGGAGCGATGGACGAGGCATGCTTTATGCCTTGGGTAAAACTAAAAGAAGAGATGTATGCGGCCGGAAGGGAACTCCCTATTGAATTTGAATCTTATACAGTTGAGCTAGGATCGGAAGAAAGAATTTCTACTGAAGAGGCCCTCGTTGATTCAAACAGACTTCTTCATTATTTACATCTACGCGGTCAACTTGACGAAGATGTCGAGTTCCAAAAACCAGATAAACAGTACTGGTCACTACTGGCCGATTACAAAACATATTTTGCCAAACATGGTGGGCTCTTTGAATTTTTGAAATCTCCAGGTCAACACATCAAAAAGGGCGACGTTCTGGGTCGTTATCTTTTGGCAAACAAAATAAGTGCGGAACTGGATGAGACTTCTATAAGACCAGAACTTATCGCCTTAAAAGACGGCATAGTTATAAACCATGCATGTACCTGTGGAATAGGAACGGGCGGAGAACTTTACCAAGTAATGGAAGAAGTAAACGTTTTCTAATTATTCCTTTGGAAGTAATTTTGATAATCCTATGATCTGCTGACTTGAAAGGTTTATGATATCTCCAATTGTGTGGCCATATCGTCCACCTACTCCGCCCCATTGATTTTTCAAAATCTCTTTGCTGTCATTTTTATTTTTATTGTTTTGAAAAAGAATTTTACCATCAAATACCACAACTTCTGATTCACCTAACAGTGAATTTGTAATCATCAGAAAGTCAGTACCTCTAATACCAATACTAGCTGCAGTAGAACCAAAGATTGGAGTTCTCTTATTTGAATCTTGTATTTTTTTTGAAAACCATCTAATTGTTCCATTGAGCAACTTAAATTGCTCGACAGAATTTTTCCAACTCAACTGCGTCTCAGAAAGAGGACCAATAGTGTAGAGTCCCGTCGCAAGCTTTATTCGAACGATCCCTTTTTCTCCTGTTTTAAGCACTCCTGTACCTTCAAGTTTTTCACCTTTAACAATCTTCTTTCCCCTATAGGTTGCATTTCCTTTTAGAAAAATAACTTCACCTGAAAACGAAGCGTGAACATTAGTTGAAAGAAAAAAAATAACTAAAAACTGAGCAAATATCTTCATGAGAACCTCACCATATTGATTAAATTATAATCGGATCTAAAAAAATTTGTTTTTAATGCTTATTGGATAGTTTTTTTGCAAATTTTGAGTCAGAGCACACCATATATAGGGGGCATAAATCCTTTGGCCTACCTATATGTTGTATAAGCGCACAGTGTTATTTAATAGATTTTATCTAAACACACCGCATTTTATGCACGTTTTCCACAAAATGTAAGGAACTTTTAGATTGAATTTTTTCTTCAAACGTTTTATTTGACAAGCCTCAAAACCCTTTATTCATGGGGGTTTTGAACGTTGGCAACCTAATTCCCGACTTCAATTATCTAATAATTTTCTCACAATTTAAGTTTTATCCTGATTTTTTAAGTTGAAACAAAACTACGTAGGCCTTAGGATTTTGATTAGGAAATAAAGTTCTTTAACTTTCTTCTTTGATGACTTTTATGAGTCGCCCGAAAGGGTAAAAACCAAAAAAGAAAAGATCGGATAAATCGTTTAGATTTAAACGGGCGGAGCTTTATAACCTTTTTTAGACACACACATAAAACACACACAACAACCTGGAAGTTAGTGCAAAAGCACCTCGTCAGGACGACATTCAAGGAGGCATTTGATGGATCCAATTCTATCACCAAACGACGATCGTTTCGTTGTATTCCCAATCAAGTATCACGACATCTGGGAGATGTATAAGAAGCACATGGCAGTGTTCTGGACTGCTGAAGAGATCGATCTAGAAAGCGACAAGCCAGATTGGGAAAAACTTACGCAAGATGAAAAGCACTTCATCTCTCACGTTTTGGCCTTTTTTGCGGCCAGTGATGGAATTGTGAATGAAAACCTCGCTATGAGATTTTTTAATGAAGTTCAAATTCCAGAAGCTAGATGTTTTTATGGATTCCAAATTGCCATGGAAAACATTCACTCAGAAACATACTCACTTTTGATCGATACTTACGTTAAAGATTCAAAAGAGAAAGATAAGCTCTTCAGAGCTGTTCAGACTTTGGATTGTGTAGCGAAAAAAGCAGAATGGGCGATGAAATGGATCCGTTCAGACAAAAAGTTTGCCAGTAGGCTTATTGCTTTTGCTGCCATCGAAGGTATTTTCTTCTCAGGTTCTTTTTGTGCCATCTTTTGGCTCAAGAAAAGAGGCCTGATGCCAGGACTATGTACTTCAAACGAATTCATTAGTAGAGACGAAGGTCTCCACTGCGAATTTGCTTGTTTGATACACGATCACCTCTCAAAAGAAGAGCAACTAACCAAAGAAGAAATCACTGCAATCATCACTGAGGCAGTTGAAATCGAGAAAGAGTTTATCCTTGAAGCTCTTCCTGTTTCATTAATTGGTATGAATTCAATCTTGATGAGCCAGTACATTGAATTTGTTGCTGACCACTGGTTACAAAGACTTGGATGTGAGAAACAATTCAATGCCAAAAATCCATTTGATTGGATGGAGCTTATCTCACTTGAAGGTAAAACTAACTTCTTCGAGAAAAGAGTTTCTGAGTATCAAAAGGCCGGAGTTATTGGCGAAAAGAACTCACAAGTATTTACACTAGACGCTGACTTTTAAGGAATAAAAGACTTTCACACACAGGAGCAAGAGACATGTACGTCATTACACGTTCAGGGGAAAGAGAACCCATCAAATTTGACAAAATTACAGAGAGAATCGAAAGGCTGAGCCATGATTTGGACACCAACTATGTCGATCCTTCTCAAATCGCCAAGAAAGTGATCGAAGGTATTTACGATGGTATCACTACCAGAGAACTCGATCAGCTTGCTGCAGAAACAGCTGCATACCTTTCTACCCAACATCCAGACTACTCTACTCTGGCGGGAAGAATTGCAGTATCAAACCTGCACAAAGAAACAAAAGGATGTTTCTCTGAAAACATCAAGGCCATGTACAATTATGTAAATTCGAAAACTGGTGAGCATTCACCACTTATTTCGAAAGAGCTTTATGAAACCGTAATGGACAATGCGGAAAGACTCGACAAGGCCTTGGTCGACAAGAGAGATTTTGGTTACGATTACTTTGGATTTAAAACTCTTGAAAGATCATACCTTCTCAAAATGGAAGGGAAAATCGTCGAAAGACCAGGTCAAATGCTACTAAGAGTCTCTGTCGGTATGCATATGAATGATATCGACTCCGCTCTTGAAACATATGATCTTATGAGCCAAAAATATTTCACTCATGCTTCTCCAACATTGTTCAACTCAGGAACAAACAAGCCTCAACTTTCAAGTTGTTTCCTTGTTCACATGAAAGATGATTCTATTGAAGGGATTTACGAAACCCTGAAAGACACTGCTTTGATTTCTCAAAGTGCAGGTGGAATTGGAATCAACATTCACAATATTAGAGCGAAAGGTTCTTTCATCAAAGGAACCAATGGGACCTCGAATGGTATCGTTCCAATGCTTAAAGTATTCAACGATACTGCCAGATATGTTGATCAAGGTGGTGGAAAAAGAAAAGGTGCTTTTGCTGTATATCTAGAGCCATGGCACGCAGATGTTTCTGATTTCCTAGAAATGAAGAAAAACACAGGAAAAGATGAGGCCAGAGCTAGAGACCTTTTCTATGCACTTTGGATCCCGGATCTTTTCATGAAAAGAGTTGAAGAGGATGGAATGTGGTCACTTTTTTGTCCACACGAGTGCCCAGGACTATCCGACACCTATGGCGCTGAATTCGAAAAACTTTACAAGTCTTACGAAGAAAAAGGAATGGCTAAAAAGGTCATGAGAGCTCAAGATCTTTGGTTTGAAGTTCTAGAAAGCCAGATTGAAACTGGATCTCCTTATATGCTCTACAAAGATGCTATTAATGAGAAATCAAATCAAAAGAACCTTGGAACCATCAAGTCTTCAAACCTTTGTACAGAAATCATGGAGTACAC
>SBGE01000035.1 GCA_006226755.1 Deltaproteobacteria bacterium
GAATCCTGACAAACATACCTAATGGCCGAAAATTCCCAACCAAAGCTTGTCTGACTCCTAAAACACAAAGTTTAAAATTCATTCTATTCTTTAGCTGAGGATCACGGGGAGGACTCATGAGCAAGTACCTGACTAGAGCATTCGTCTTTCTTTTGGATTTATGGGGAGCTCTTTTGATTAATTGGACTGTCAAATCGAAGGGAGAGCATGCCTTTCTACCTGAGTATGAAAATTTTCAATCCTTTCAAAGATAAAATTTAATCGATACGGATAAAGTTTTTACCAGTGTATTTATCATCAACGACAACTTCTTCTAGCTCGCGAATCTTTTTGATTTGAGTACTCATTTTGTCCAAACCGTTATTGATTTTTCCAAGGTACTCTTTCTTTTTACTTTCATCTTGATTGCCCTCCATCATCTGTGAAAATCCCATGATGATATGAGAGGTATTGTTAAGCTCATTTTGAAGAGTATTCACAGTTGAATGGAAAGTGTCATGCTTGATTTTATTTTCCTTTCCGTAGACAAACTTTCGATGAAAAATTTGATTGAGTGTCTTCCATATGAAAAGTAGAGAAAAACCAAATATAGATCTAAATCCAGGAGTAAGCTCAACTCCAGTGGCATATATTCCATAGACCAGGGCCAGAAATGAAATCACATAAAGACCTGTCACAAATCGTCTATCAAAAACAAAGTTCACTTCAGTGATCGCCAATGAAATAATCAAAATATAAACGAAAGATCCTTTTGGGTTACCCGCAAAATGAAGTCCCAGACAAACGCAGACCAGAGCAGAGACAAACGCCGTCGAAATAGTGGTACTGAAAATGACATCTGTTTCTTCAGGACGATAATAAGAAATAGTAAAAACACTAGAACATAAAATCGCCGTACCAACCAAAAGACTAATCAGAGTAGGTAAATTCCAATCAGAAAGAGTGCAAATATCGAGAGCAAAAAGAAAATAAAGAAGTGCTCCTAAACCTAGGAGGAAACTTACTGAATTGTGAAAATAGGCTCCAGTCCGATACTTCATTAAGGCCTATTATAGGCTCAAATTGAGCAGTGAATATATAATTTCACCATAATGGTTATTGATTTTACGTGATTCTGAGTACATGGAAATAACGAGGTTTTCACAATTTTAACCTATTGTGAAAATTAACATCACATGAAGATGATTTTCACGACCGATCTATCTAAGTGCCCGAAATTACAGTTAACTTTTAGTTCAAACAAAACTTTCAAAAGACTTTGTTTTGAAGGACAAAAATTCAAATCAGTTCTATTTTCATTTTCACATTCAAGAAAAACTATCTCTCTCATCTCAATCATTGGCGTCTTGAATGGAAATAAAAGACCCTACCACCCTCTCTCCCCGGTAGGGTCTTTTTCACAAAGAGTGAAAACTGAAGAGCTAAACTGGGGGTGTAAAACGCACCACGTTATAAAAACTTCAAAATCAAGGCCTCCGGGCTTGCCTTAGGGCAAAAGGGCTTCACCGCACATTTTTAAAAAGAAACGAGGTAGGGGAATGCAAACACAACTGGCGCAAAATGATTTGATAGTGAGATCACTCAATAACTATCTGGCCGGAACCAGGCTTTCAATGGATCAGGTAGCTAAGAAATGGGACGTGTCTACGGCCATGTTGAGCCAAATTAAAAATGGTAAGAAGCGAGCAGGAATCGATCTGGCCCTCAAAATACTCAGAGAAAACGGAACAGATGTAGAGACCCGTCAAGAATGGCTCGAGCAAAGATATAAGGATGAGAGTGAAGAATTCTCACTCGTTCAAGATGAGATCCGACAGCACAAAATCGAAAAGAAACTTCAAAATGATTTTTGTGGCATGCTCGAAGAAAACCCAATCCTGCTCGACATCTTTCTCGATATCGCACTTTCTGAAGAAGCCGGTGTGAGCTGGAACTCCATCTTCAAAAACTATGGTGAGCACGGTGTGGAAATGACGTCTGCTCTTACAGAGTCCAAAATCGTCACGTATAAAGACAACAAATTCTACATTGATCAGGAAAATGTAACATTTGTGACGAATGAAGAATCTTCATTTGGAATCGTAAAGGCCATTATTGAAATGCAAAGAACAAGAAAAAAGAGAGGTCAATTCAAAGGTGAGCTCCAATACGATGTCACTGACATCAGTAAAGAAGCCTATGATCAATTGATCGAACTGAACAAAGAATATGTGAAAAAAGTACGAACACTTTTGGAGGAAAACGAAATGCATAGATTAATTGGAGGAGTCAGGGTTGTATGTCAATCATTGGTCTCTCTCGTCAAAGGTTCCCTTTGTCTTTTATTGGCCCTAGGTATTTTTGGCCAAGCGGCCATGGCCGGAGGTGTACGTGGAGGTAGCTCAGATAAACTTCTTGGAGGTATCACAGGTGGCTCTTCGAACATTACGACTACAGTAAGAAAACCTAGTGATTATTTTGGAGCCTTTGGAAAAAGGTATACTTTTGAGCAGGTCTTCCTGAATCTTCCAGTTAAATTCAGTGACAGACAAGATGCTATCAATGCTGCAGTGGAAATCAATAAGATGCTTGAAAATGGAGATGTTCCAAAAGAGTTAACTCATAGATTCCACCAAAAGCATAATGATGAATGTTCAACTTCCCACCATGATGTGAGAAATGAAATGAAGAAAGGAAAAATTAAGGCCATCGGATTCAATGTAAGTGAATACTTTGATGGTGAAGGTAACCCGATCTTCCAGATCAAGGCCGACTATTATATGCCTTGTCTGAAAAAATAACCTGAAAGAAGAGGTCTAGTCTTTTGAGTAGGCCTCTATCTTCTCTTCCAATCTGAAGGGAGTTTACCAGTGTACTTTGTAAAGGCCTGGATAAAACTCCCAAGATGATTGAAGCCGACACTATAGGCTACATCAGTAACATTCTTATTCTTATCTGATAACAAACGAATAGCAGACTCCATACGATAGAGCATCAAAATCTCTTTCGGCCCTAAACCAAAAAACTCCATACATACTCTATTTAAAGTACGACTACTCATTCCACTTTCTTTCGCCACATCAAGTACACGAACATCTTCACAATGATGTACCTCGAAATATTTGAGAATTAGAGCAGCTCTTTTGTCACCACTGGCAGAAGCTCTTTTTTCAAGGTCTGAACTGGTCAAAACACCACCGGTTTCAAGTGATTCGGCCAATAACTCATAAATCAAATTGACATAAGTATTGTTGCTCTTCTGTTGCTCTCGAGAAAGAAGATAAAAAAGCATTTCCTTCAAAAGCTGATTGGTTTTGATTTTGACAGCACTCCTCGACTCCAGGGGTAATATCTTCAAAAGTTTTTTCTGATCCAGGTAACAAATCAATCTCTCGCCCAAAACATCTTCAGACTGAAATGAATGATAAAGATCCTTAGGAACATAAATCATGGCTCCTGGAGATGCCTTCAGCTCCTGTCCTTCAGTTTTTATGGAAAGAGAGCCCTTCAAAGGGATAAAAAGATGGGATTCAAAGTGCTTATGAAGCTCCATACTCTTTCCAGGCAAGTTGTGATGAATGATTGTCAGCCCCGGAAGACTTGTCTTGATATCTTTTCCAGTTTTCATGCTGACATTCTAAGGCACCTTTGTCCGAAATCCCAATATTATTGGCGGATTTCAGAAGGCCCCAAATCTAAATTAACGGCATTATCCACTCACCAACTTAACCAAGGAGCTTAAATATGAAACTAAAACTTTTGATTATCCTCTTCTCAATCTGGTCTACAAATCTCGTCGCATCACCAACCTATGGAAAGTTTGTGACAGGTAGAACATGTAGTGGTCTTGATTTTTACTCCAATAGAATGGTCAACAATCTCACTTTTGGAAGTAACGAATTCAGAGATGGCTGGGGTCAAAGAGTGATCTCAAAGAATGATTACATTTTTATTTTTGGAAGACTTGCCAAAGAACTGACGGACTTAGAGCTCTACCCTTCACAGATAGGTCCAGGAGATGGAGATGGGCTTTACTACAATTTGGCAAGCTTTTGGCAAAACAGTGGTCATTACGGAGCAATCATCAGAAATGATCAAAGAAAAGTATTCTTCTACTATGTCAAACCACAGGCCTATGGAGTAAATCTTGAAATATGGAATCAAGACCACTCTACCCTAATCTATGAAAAATACTTTTCAGAATGCAGAAATAACTAAGGTAGTTTTACCGGGGGACGATTCCCTCGGTAAATCACTTCTCCCTTTTCATCCAGAATGATGGTTTGGGGAAGGTTATCGACACCAAACATATCTGCTACAGACTTGGATGGATCTTCAAGAATGAGATATTTGAAATCATAGCGTTTCAAAAATTTTTTGATTTTGTTTCCTTTCTCACCAGAATTGATTGCCAAAAACACGACTTTGGATTGATCACTTTTTTCTTGAAGGGCATGTAAAAGAGGAAGCTCTTCAATACAACTCGTACACCATGATGCCCAAAAATTTATGACCATCTTTTTCTTACCGATCTGATCATTAAAAGCGTAGTTCTTCCCACTCTTAAATTCTTTAAGGGTTATGGTCTTTAATTCTTTCGCCTCAATTTGAAGAGAAAAGATCATGAAAAATGAAATTAGTGCCACTCGCATACGGGCTCCTCAGATAAATGATTTCGAGTCATGACTTGCATGGCCTTCCTTGAAAGATGAACTTTACCATTCTCATCGATGAGAAGAGAGAAAAGTCCACGAACATTGGAATAGGTCAATGCTTCACCAATATCCATCAACATTAGTGATGTTGCCAGAGTGTCAGCTTCAATTGCATTTTCAGTCCATACGGTACTACTGACAATCCCCTGGGAAGAGTGTCCATCATTGGGACTGATAATATGGTGATAATTTTTATCTTCTATTTTTATAGTATTGATATAGTCACCAGATGTGGCGACAGCACCATTGTCTATGCACAAAAGACCACATTTCACAGATGGGTCCGGATTGAATGGATTTCTAATTCCAACTTTCCATTTCCGTGGAGCAGAGGCCAAAGAGTGGACTCTGATATCCCCAGATCCATTGACCATAAAATTGACCATCCCTTTTTTCCGGAGATAATCAAAAAGTCGATCAACAGCATATCCTTTTCCTATTCCCCCTAACCCAATTCTCATGAAAGGATGAGGAAGAAAGATAGTTTGATTTTTTGAATCCATCTCAATCTTTCTGTAATCAATCAACTCACTTAGATCTTTGACAGTCTTCTCATCAGGTAGGATACCCTTCTTGCGACACTGTCTCCAATAATGACCGACACTGGCATAACTGATATCAAATAATCCTTTCGTTTCATTTGAAATTTGAAGTGACTGTGTGACGATATCAAAAATTTCCTGATCTACCTTTACAGGTTTTTCACCAGCAAAATCATTGATCTTCATGAAAGGAGAAGGTTTGAAATCTGTTAGGAGATTTTCTATACGAACGACTTCCTTGAATCCATCAGCAATAATTTGAGTAAAATAATCTTTTTCATGTTTGTTTCTTGGAAAGCACTGAACTTCCCAATTCCCACCCATATGCTTTCCTGGAACGACAAGTCTTTTCATTAAAACTCCGCGTAAACTGAAAACTGAGTTATATAATAATCCATATTGTTTGATCTCTTGTAAGCATAGGTACCGATGGAAAGACCAAAATCATAGATATCTTGTTTGAACCAATTTCTATCACCTAAAATATGTGAGTAATGAACACCATAACGATGACCTTCGAAGACTGCCAAATCAGAGTCACTAGTCATACTGTTTTCAACGTTGGCGAAAGTTCGCTTATAGAAAGAAGCGCCTTTTTTCTGATTATAATAACGAAATGTCGGCATCAAGAATGCATTGTCTTCAAAAAGTGAAAATCGCCAACCAAGCTCCACTGTATCGGCCTGAACTTTCCAGTCATCAGTATAGTAGCGATAGCTGACATGGGCAGCAGCTTCATCAGTAAAGGCGTGTACAAACTTTGTCGATAAAGCATGACGGTTTCTTTGAGAAGGCATTCGCTCTTCAATTCGGGAATATGTATTTCCATAGGGGTTACTCAATACCTTTACTGTATTGGAAATATTATTCATCATTCCGTTCATATAGATATAGGTATACCCAAACTGTATAACATCAGTTGCAGTCAATAACTGACTGGCAGAAATATCCATAGATCCAATGAATCGCCCTTTGAAGTCTGTGGTCTTTTGAGTTTGCAGATCAAAATCCTTGGCCTGGTCCAAGAAAACCTGAGGACTTAAAGACAAGGTAAAATTATTTTCTGCAAATCTTCCTTCCCAATTTCCGCCAAAATTAAGTGATTGATAATCATACTCACTGGAAACACCAACAGAGGTTGACCATGCATGAGTGACGACATCTTTTTTGTAAGAGAAGCGGCCACTGGTCCTTGATTGGCGATCAATTCCTGATCCACTGGCCCCAGTGTTTCCATCAATCTCCGTATCAGAAGCAGCAGTCCAGGTATCAAAAACCACATGGGCACTGATATTGGTTTCTTTATCTATCTGATAATCAACGAAGAGCATTGGCTCAATGACATCGACCTCTTCTTTCTTGGAATTACTGTAGATTTGATCGCCACCAGTCCCATCTTGAAAATAAAAGTTAAATAGAATTTTCGCTTTCCCTTTGGCTGCTGCATAAACTTTTTGAAAAGGAAGAATGAAAAGAAGAAGGACGTGAAAAATTTTAGTTACAGCCACAACCGCCCCCTACTGAAGAAGAACCGCCAGCGGCCCCTTCTCGATAGGAATTCACTTCTTCTAGAAAAACATTTTCTTCTGGAATCGGATCAAGTTGCATCAAGCGAGACTGACTTAGACCCTGATCTATATGTTTGACATTGGCACAGGATGTCACAAACAGCAATAAAATCAACAACTTGAAAATCTTGAAAAAATTCAAAACAAGGACTCCTTTCTTTGTTATCGTAAAATTCTGACGTACCTGACTCCATTCGTCTAATACAAAAATCACAATTTCCCGTGTTCCCGACTAGCTTTTGACTAAAGATTAATTGAGAAGAATTTGTTAGAAATAACCAACAAGGAGATTGAAATGAAAAAGGTTTTGCTTAGCATCACTCTTATCTTAGGACTTAGTTGTACAACTTTTGCTTCAAATGACCCACTGACAACTGTCGATTATGTAGAACTTCAGAAGTATCTTGGAAAGTGGTATGAACTCGAAAGACTACCAAACTCTTTTGAAAAAGGTTGTGGAAACGTTACTGCAGATTACAGTTTGAGAAAAAATGGTTCTATCAATGTCATCAATACTTGTTTCAAGAAAAAGAAAAATGACAAAATAAAAAAGAAAGTAGCAAAAGGAATCGCTTTTGTTGAGAACGAGCAAACAAATGCTACTCTAAACGTCAGTTTCATTCCTCTTTTCAGATATTTTGGATGGTTCCCTGGTGACTATAATATTATCGCGCTAGGAGAAGATTATGAATACGCTTTGGTTGGATCCCAGAATAGAAAATTTCTCTGGATTCTTTCAAGGACTAAAACTCTTCCTGAAGAAACCTTAACAGAACTGAAAAATATTGCGACTGATAATGGTTTTGATGTTTCTAAACTCATCAAAACACCTTCTTTTTTCTAAGAATCTCAAAGCTCTGGTGTGGCCGGTTTTTTGCCGGCCATATCATTTTTGTTTCCAGATGTTTCTGAAGGTCGACTCCATATAAAAATCAACACTAAGATTCCACTCAGGGCCACAATGATTTTGATACTCCAATGAACCTGAACCATAATAAGAGTCCAGGTAAAAAGAGGAATAATCATAGCGGTAGATAGTATCTTGGCCTTAGGTCGGATCACGCCCGAACTCTCCCAGTCCCTAACAATAGGACCGAAAAGTTTGTTGGCCAATAACCAGTTATGAATTTTTGTGGAGCCTTTCGAAAAAAAGAATGCGGCCAAAAGAACAAATGGTGTAGTGGGAAGTAAGGGTAAAAAGATCCCCACAAACCCTAAAATCAGGGAAAGCCATCCAAGTAAGATCAATACTAGCTGACTGGTTTGTTTTACCATTGAATCCTCGTTCCAATGTTTTACACCAAATGGCTTCAGATGGTAAGCTTGACGCATGAATTTGCCAAATAGCCCTGCCAGTGAGCGCAACAAAGAACCGATTCTTGAAGTGTTAAAGACCTATACTCCTCTAGGAGAGGTTCTTGAGGTCGGCCATGGCACAGGACAACACGCTGTGTATTTTTCAGAATATCTACAAACCCTCTGGTATCCCGCTGATATTGAGCAAAATAATTGGATGATGGCCGAAAGAATTAAGATAGCAGCGTCTGATCTGATTCAACCTCCACTCACCTTTGAAGTTGGTTTAAAACCGATAGGTGAACAAATAAATAGAAACTTCGATTCAATTTTTACGGCTAACACTTTTCATATCATGGCCGAAAGACATGTATTTGAGTTTTGTGATAACTTGAATCATCTTCTCAAACCAAATGGTAAGTTCTTCCTCTACGGACCATTCAAATTCCAAGGACAGTTCACTTCAGAAAGCAATGAAATGTTTGATCGACAATTGAAAAATAATCAAATGGAAATGGGGATCAGAGATTTTGAAGCTATTGAAAACTGTCTCAAAAAAATTGGTGTTGTCTTCTTAAACCGCCATGACCTACCGGCCAATAACCAATTACTCGTCTTCCAAAATGAATCTTGAAATAGAAACAACTTTTTCTTTCAAGGAACCTCTACCTTCTCATAATCCATTTGCAGATGGAAGATTTGTCCAGATGCTAGAAGAAACCCAGAACTTGGGGAATCAGACGGGATGGCTACCATTTCATTTCAAATTCGAGGATACTCATACGGCCGGTTTCATCAAAACGCATAGCTATGGTGAATTCATATTCGATTGGGCGTGGGCCGATCTCTACAACAGAGTTGGATTAAATTATTACCCCAAGCTTATTCATATGGTCCCCTTTACTCCTGTAAACTCTCCAACGGTTATTGGTGAGAAGAAAATTGAAATTTTGACTGCAGTCAAAGACTTCTATCTCTCCCAAGTTCCACTCAGTTCTCATCATCTTCTTTTTAACACTGAAGAAGAAAATCAAATCCTCGAATCTCTTGGGTATTTCTCACAAGAAACAACCCAATATCATTGGATAAATAGATGGAAAGATTTTGAAGACTTCTTAGCTTCTCTTAAGAGTAGAAAACGAAAACAGTTTCGAAAGGAAAGAAAAAGTGTTTCCGAGTATCCTGTTTCTCTAAGAAGAATTAGTTTTAAAGACCTTACTCAAGAAGAAGAAACTTTACTCTTTGAACTTTATCTTTCAACCATAACTAAAAAGCATTCTCATGCTTATCTCAATGGAGCATTCTTCAAAGGACTTTCAAATACTTTTGCTAACGATGGCTTTGTCGTTTTTGCCGATTATCAACAATCCACAATCGCCATGTCTCTTTTCTTCTTTTCTCAAGATGCACTTTATGGTCGCTATTGGGGGATATTACCAGAATATGAAGAAATGTTTCCTAATCTGCATTTTGAACTTTGCTTTTATCAAGGTATGGATTTTTGTTTTGAAAACAACATTCCACTTTTTGAGGCCGGAGCTCAAGGAGAACAAAAACTACTTCGTGGTTTTGAGCCTGTTAAAATTCTAAGTGCTCATCATGTTCGTCATGACCAATTAGCTGAGATCATAAAAAAACATGTGAAAGAGCAGAACATTCTGATGCTAGGACAAAGGGAGGCATTGAGAAAACACCTCCCCTATAGAGATTAGTATTTTACACTACAACCGTATGCCTGAGTCCTGCCAGGTTTGACCTTTTCTCCGCTTGCTAACTTAGAAAGTACCTCATCTACATAGTTTTTAGATGAAGGAATAACAGAAGGATCGTATGAGCTGTTACTATCAATAGCTCCTTGATAAAGAAGTTCTCCTGTTTTCGAGATGACATACATATGAGGAGTTGTCTTGGCATCATACATTTTGCCAACTTTGCCACTAGGATCCAAAAGGACTGCAGTCGCTCCAGAACCAGAAGATTTCTTATTGGCCTTGGCCTCACTTTCAGTAAGATATCCTTGCTTTCCTTCGGCAGAAGAAATAATCGATAACCAAACAACATCTTTACCAGTCCATTTAGACTGGAGATTTTGCATATTTTTACTTTCATAATGCTTTTTTACAAAAGGACAATCTTTGTTGTACCACTCAAGAACAACAGTTTTGCCTTTATAGTCAGAAAGATCGATGCTTTTACCTTCTTCGTTCTTTAAAGAAAAATTCGGTGCTTTTTCACCACTTTCGACTGCTGCTTGAGCGCTCGCCAATCCTAGTAATAAAAAGCCTATCAATAATGCTTTCATTAAGACTCCTTTCAAATATTGATTCTCTCTATTTTCATCGCTCAGGTCTTTGGATGCAATTAGAATTAAGTTGGTCAAACCGAGACTTAAGATCCTGTTATTACATATAGACCTAGTCTGTATTTTTTTTAAAAGGCTTAAAAAGCTAAAATAATTCGCTATAAGATCTTCACGATGAAATTCATAAAATTGATTACATTAATCGGACTGATCGTAATGACCCATTTAGCTCTTGCCAATGATAGGGTCCTCGCCACTTTTCCAAAGGATTTCTTTTTTGGAGTCGCTAATGCTCCTGCTCAAGTAGAGGATCAGCTTCCTGATGCTTGGATGGATTGGGCCCAAGAAGGAAAAGTTCCAGCATTTTACAATTATGATCGACCAGAAGACAAAATCAGATTTTGGTCTGATCCAGAAACTGAAATCAAACTTGCCAAACAACTTGGTCTAAAGGTTTTCAGACTTGGAGTAGATTGGTTTCGTCTCTTCCCGACAAAAGAGACCAAGACTCCCAGTCCTGATGTCATAAAAAGATACAGGGAGATATTAAAGCTAATTAAAAAGCATGACATGAAAGTCATGCTGACTTTATTTCATCATGCAGAGCCATCTTGGACAATTGAACAAAAGTCTTGGACAAAAGAAATGATGATTTCAAATTTTGAAATCTTTGCAAAATCAAGTGTTGATCATTTTGGTGATTTAGTTGACTACTGGATTACATTCAATGAAGCCAATATTTATATCCTGATGACTCAAATTGCGAATGCTTGGCCCAATCATACAGAAAAAAAGCATCCTCTTCGTCTCTTTAATTTGGGACCTTTAAAAGGAACGTATGAGCGAGCATTGAAAAATATGGCAAAGGCCCATCGTCAAGCATACAAGTATATCAAATCAAAACATCCAGACATTCCAGTTGGAATTGCTCACAACGTTGGAAACTATGTTGGAGAGAATTGGATGAGTCGAATTTTTGCTAAGGTATCAAAACGAAAATTCAATTATGTATTTTTTGATATGATCGCCGACTCCATGGATTACATTGGAATCAATTACTACGGAGCTGAAGTTGTCAAAGGAACCTCTGTGGGCATCTCTTCTTCATATGAATATTCTGATAGCGGACGTGCTGTTTCACCTGATGGGCTTAAAAAAGTCATTCTGGAATTGCATGACAGATACAATAAGAAGAAAAGAGGCAGAAGAGACGCGAACACAGTATTACCATTTATCATAACTGAAAATGGTGTGGCCGATGATAATGGATGGCTTCGTTCAAGTTATATTGTCGAACATCTCTTGGCCTTAAGAAGCGTTATGAACGAAGGAGTAAAGGTCTTGGGCTATATAGCTTGGAGCCTGTCAGATAATCTGGAATGGTCAGATGGGTATTGTCCCAAGTTTGGAATGGTGGCTGTAGATCGAGCGGATCAAATGAAAAGGATTCCGAGACCAGGCTTTTATACTTT
>SBGE01000265.1 GCA_006226755.1 Deltaproteobacteria bacterium
GCAACAGGGATAAAGTTGAAGGCCTGAGTCCACAACTCCCCCATGGTTTTTAAACCCCTGATACGTTCTTTTGAAAAGATGAAGTTTTCGACTTCCTGGATTGATCGGGCGAGAAGAAAATAAGCTTGATCTTGATCGCACTTGGGATGAAATCTAGCCAGAAAAAAACTATCACTCTCTTCAGGGTGAGGCAGCAAAATGACTTTATCCCAATCGGGAATAAGTTCATCAATTTCATTATTATTGATTCTCTGAATTTCCTTAATCAACTTCAAAGGTCGAAGCGACTGATTGAGTAGTTCAAGGAAATCAGTTTCATCTTCCAATGTTTGAGAATCAAGAGAGACTTGCAGGACTCTTTTTTGCAGAGACATGTACTCTTCAAGTTCAGTTGAAATTTCTGAACGATTCACATCAGGAAGAAGAAGACGACGATAAAGTCGACTCACATAAGAGTTCGCTCTTTTATAAACTTCATCCAAACGTGCTTCGACGCCTCCCAAAAGATAATTTTTCTTTCCTTCTTGAATACCATCAAAAAGAATGGGGAGCATGTCCTCCAAGGAGTAGACATCTCCTGTACCTAATATAAGAGTGTTGTCTATCTCTTCTGCAGTATCAACATTTTCACAAAATCGAATAGTCACACCCCAAGAGTGAGGTGACGTTCGAGGTTTTTCAGTAGAAAAGAGAAGATCCACTTTCTTTTGTGATGGTGTGGACTCTTGAATGGTGTTGTAACGCTCACACATGGTCATCACATCATCGCGAAGACCTTGTTTCACATTCTTGTCGAAGCCCACTACGATGCTCATGAACTCTCTCCGGCCCTAGCGATTCCGACACCATCATGAAACATCAAAGAAATTTTTTGACCAGACTTCAATTTTTCAAAGACCTTCATGGATGGAACCACTTTATCGTTATCATCTTTAACGATACTGTAACCTCTACCCAAAACATTGGTTGGGTCAAGAACTCTCAAAAGATCGTAAGCGCTTCTATTTCGCTCTTCCAACCGAGAGTATTTTTTTTCAATTCCAGTTTTTAATCGATATATGGAATCATCCAAACGTTGATTGTAATTATAAATGCCGAGATAATCATTTGCCCTGTTGATAAGATCTATCCGTCCCAATTTTTTCTGCTGCTCATTGACACGTCTCCAAATTACATCCAGCACTCGCTTGGGATGACCCATCTGTAAACGCTCAGAACTTCTTCCCAGAATATGAGTCATAGATCTGGCCAGATGTCTTCCTGACCAATCAAGTGTTTCTTTGATTTCAGCTTGTGCATTAGAGAGAACTTCTGCAGCGGCAGAAGGTGTTTCACATCTTAAATCTGAAACCATGTCGCAAATTGTAGTATCAACTTGGTGTCCTACAGCTGAAATAATAGGGATAGGGCAATTAAAAATATCCCAGGCCAACCCTTCATCATTAAAGGCCCAAAGATCTTCCATGGAACCGCCACCTCTTGTGAAAACGATGACATCAATTTTTTTATCCTCTGGAGCATCCATGGAATATTTGATGACATTGAAAAGAGCTTTCCTAAGTGAAGCTGGTGCAGCATCCCCTTGAACCAGGGCCGGAGAAAGTAGAATATCGTACCATTGTGTACGTCGATCAATGATGTTCAAAAAGTCTTGAAGTGCTGCTGCTCCCTTGGCAGTGATAACAGCAATTCGATTTGGAAGAGTCGGAATTTCTTTTTTAATCTGGGGATCAAACAAACCTTCAGCGGCCAACTTACGCTTAAGCATCTCGAACTGTTCTTTCAGATCACCTTTCCCAACCGGACTGATTCTTTTAACTATAAGCTGAAACGTTCCACGCTTGTTATAAACCCCAATCGAGCCACTGCAGATAACTTTATCACCATTTTTGAGACTCTTCATAAGAGGGTTTCGAAGGGCGTCCATCTTGAAAACTGCTGCTGACAAACTACTATCGCTGTCACTCAAGGTGAGATACCAATGACCAGAGGAAGAATGGCTTAAATTGGAAATCTCTCCCTCAACTGAGACAGTGCGAAATTCTCCTTCTAGGAGCCTTTTAATGTTGAAGATGACTTCCGAGACGCTAGGGACTTTATCCATGCCCTATTCTATGTGGGGGGACGGCGGTTTTGGAACTGGCACTGCATCAATTACGATGCAATACCAGCCACTTGTAGACTTATTGGAGCATTTTTTTGAAGACTTTGAAACTTCTCAGATAGTTGACCGCTTGAAGAACTTGGTAATCTTCGTTCGGATCATACTTCTTATAGATATCTTCTTTAGTTTCTTTTTTCTTCTGGCTTTCTTTCATCTTTTTGTAACGTGCCACTCTTTCCATTCTTTCTTTGTACTCACGTTCTTCACGAACTTTCTTTTCTTCAGCAGTTTCAATCGTTGCTGTCAAATGGTTGCGAAGATCAACTTCTCGAATGTACTTACCAGACTTCTCATTCTCTTTAAGCCAGTCACCCTCAGCTTCAGGGACTTCAACATCAGGCTTGATTCCGATGGCCTGAATTTTTCGACCTTGAGGAGTCATATATTGAGCAATTGTCAGCTTGATACCTTGAGTATCATCAATCTTCGCTACTGTTTGAACAGAACCTTTTCCAAAACTCTGGCTTCCCATCAGAATTGCTCTGTTGTGATCTTTCAGAGCTCCAGCAACAATTTCAGAGGCCGAAGCTGATGCACCATTAATCAAGACCACCAACGGAAGTTCAAGTTCTTTATGACCAGTCTTCTTTACGTATCTGATTTCTTTATTTTTTGGATCTCGTCCTTCTGTTGAAACGACTATTCCATCTTTCAAAAAGATAGAAGATAGATCGACAGCTTCATCCAAAAGTCCACCAGGGTTTGATCTAAGATCAAGCACGATACCTCTTGGATTCTTTATCGACTTTCTCAAAGTCTTGATTCCATCTGCAACTTGTTTAGCGGCATTCTTTTGAAATTGAGTAAGCCTGACGTAGATGAATTCATCTTGAACAGGGAATGATTTTACGGCCCTGATTTTAATGATCTCTCTTTTCACCACATACTGCTTGATACCTTCAACACCTTCACGAACGATTCCGAGGGAAATCTTCGATCCCGTTTTTCCACGCATCTTCTCAACAGCTTTTTCTAGGGAAAGACCAACTGTAGACTCATGATCAATTTCTACAATTTTATCACCTGCTTTAACTCCAGCTTTGTAAGCAGGCGTATCATCGATTGGTGTAATGACGATCAAAACACCATCTTTTTGGGTAACTTCAATTCCAAGTCCACCGAATTCACCTTTTGTATCTTCTTGCATTTTTACAAAGACATCACGTGAAAGATAAGCCGAATGTGGATCAAGCGTTTCCATCATTCCGTTGATGGCACCTTCAATCAATTTTCCAGTATCAACAGTTCTGTAATATTGATTTTCGATCAAGTAGAGGACTTTGTTAAAAAGCTCTAACTTTTCGAATCTACTTTTGGTTACGGCATAGACAGTTTTGGTTCCGTAGAAACCACCTGTGATTCCGAGAAAACTTATGGCCAAAACGACAAAAAAGACCTTCGGGCCTTTCCATTTTTTATTACTCATATATATAGTCCCTTTATTAACTAAGTATTATCCGCGTTAACTTCATTCTTGGCCACGGATTTTCTCTCAAGTAAGAGGATGGTATTTTGCACCTTGTTCTTCTTTCGCACTTCGAAATAAAGCTTCTCTTCCTGATTCCTTGAGTCACGAGTATAACCCAGTACATCACCTGCTTTCACCTCGGCACCTTTTGAAACCTTAGGCACAAATTTTCCAAGGATGATACTTCGAGTCTCCTTACCGTGATCAATCATCACGACATTTCCAAAATTAGACAGAGTGCCTTGGTACATGATTTTTCCTGATGCAGTACTCAGTACCGGTCGACTCCCCTTGTACTTGTAAGTCACACCTTTCTTATCAAATTCAAGGCCAATATAACTATCGAGTGGAGCAGAAAAGTTGATTCCCAAATCGATCATTCCTTTTTTGCTCATTAATCTTAATTTTTTTGAACGTAGCTTATCGTAAGATGCCTGAAGTCGATCTTTATCTCCAACGGCACTAAGATACTTCTCTGCTTTGTCTTTCTTTTGAAATTCCAAAGAAGACAAAAGATTTACCAACTCATTTTCCAAATTCTTATATTCAGTCAAACGAACTTCAAGTTCATAGACTTCTTGTTTTTGAGCTTTGATTTTTTCAAGTGAGCTTTGAAGTCTTTTGATTTCAGTAGCCAACTCTTCAATCAATATTTTTTGACCAGCAAGTCCAGTAAGACTCTCATCTGCAGAAAATTTGTTCACAAGTAAGCCAGAAAGAACTCTCTTGGATTTTGAAATTTTATCTTCCAATTCAATTTGTTCAGCATTAAGTTCCTGACTGTAATCAAAAATTTTGGCTTCAATTTCTTTTTTCTTAGCCACAACTTTCAGGTACTTTTTATTACTGACTCCTAGATTGGACTCCAGTCTCGTAATATCTTTTTGCAATCTGGATATATCGCCAGATTTTTGTTTGATGGTTGAGTAGATTTTTGAAAGGGATTGTTGATTTGTCTCAACCGGTCCCTTGGCCGCAAAAACAGCAATAGGTAAAACGAATGCCAATAAAGTTAGTGTACTCCTGTTTTTCACGCTTCCCATTCAATCCTTCTCACATGAACAACCAAAATCATAAACATGGTTGTGAAAACAAACAGGATTTGTGAAATCTGAGGTATCCCTGCTAGTAAATACATTGCTGCTGCAGTCCCAAAAAAGAGAAGAGCAAATCCCGCTGCCAATGTTTTAGCAGGGACATTTGATCTTCTTTGAAATTGCTCTGAAAGATATGAGCTTCTAATGAAATCTTTCCTAAAGATGATAAAAAGAACAAACCAGAACACTCCAGCAAATGCTGTAAGGATAGGTCCGAGATACGTTCTAATCATGACTGCAAATGAGCCTCTTTTATCCTTTAAATCTTGGGACTCTCTATTAACCGCCCCCATAGTCAGTTTGTCTGCCCCGACAAGTCTGGTGAGATAGTCTCTAATTAGGTTCTGGCTTCTTTGTGGCAATCCCTTTTGGAACTCAATCTGAAGACCGGAGAAACTTAAATCAATCAAGTCTCGAGAGACACCAACATTGAGTGTTTTCAAAAGTTCATCAAGAGAAGACGATACGTCAGCCTTAGAAAGTACTTTTACTTTTTCTACACCTGGAAGCTCTCTCAGCTTTCTTGCAACCCTACTGTTATTTTCTTTTGAATCGATGAGAGCAAAAAAGCTGGCACCCTTTTCCATCTTAGCAACACCTTTTAAAAGTGATCTCTCAACTTTCGTCGTAACAAAAGCTGATCCAACAAATAAAACTGTTGCAAGGATGAAAATGACCCCTCTAACAGGAAAATGGAAGAATGATTTAAAGAAATTATTTAAATAAAACATGCATGCCCCGTATAGATAAGTTTGCCATTATCCAAGTGAATAATTCTTCCACTAAAATTTTTAACTAGCTCTTTATTATGTGAGGCCCAAATAACTGTCATTCCTTTTCGGACATTATAGATATTAAGAATCTCAAAGAGTCTTCTGGCATTACCACTATCAAGGCTGGCTGTCGGTTCATCCGCGATGAAAACATCAGGTTTGGCCAACAAAGCTCTGGCGATCGCAACTTTCTGCTTCAATCCGCCGTTTGCATCTTTGACTTTTAAATCAAGTCTATTATCAAAACCTAGAACACTCGCAAGCTCTTCCAGATCTTTTTTAAATTCTTTTTTGTTTTCGTAAATCGATGTGTCATAAGCAGCCCATAGGTTTTGCTCACAGGTTTTATTCATCTCAAGTCTCAAATCTTGAAAAACCTTTGAGATGAAGCATCTCTTAGGACTTGGAATTGACACCTTTCCACTATCAGGTTTGATATCACCAGAAAGAACTCGAAGAAGTGTTGTCTTTCCTGCTCCTGATGCACCCGTTAAAAAGATGACTTCTCCAGACTCAATTGAGAGTTTTACATTTGAAAGCGCTTGTATGCTTCCAAATCTGATTGAAACATCTTCAAGACGAAACAAATTTTTGGATAATCCGGATTGCACACCCGAAACCCTTTGGCCTGAAAAGCTTGGAGATTGTTGAAAATTCATGATGCCTATCCTTAAGCTATGGTCTCAAATCTTCCTGATTCGAAGTAGTTGCAGCTCCAACTACCTGTTTATTTTACCAGATGAATCTCACTCAAGTAAAGCGAGGGAAATTATTGTACTGTTTTGGTTTGAATTATAAGGTATTGGAATTACGGATTGAAATATGGCCCACGTGAAAGGATTTCACGCAGGCCTTCAAAAATTATCTTACCAGGAAGGAAGTGGTGAAATCCCCACCAGGATTGCCGTTGCTATCTCCGTCCAGTTCTTGACCAAAAGGATCCACAAAGGCACTTGATTTCATAACCAAATCATAAGTACCAAGCTCTTCAACTTTTAAAACAAGAACATTCGTCGCGAGGAAATACTCATTTTCAATAACTGCATTGATAGCTTCCTCTGTTCCTCTTTTCTTGAGAACAATTCCACCTCTTCTATTGAAAGTTTTCGGATCAAGTGCTCCTTTCAAGTGAAGATTGAAAGTTTTTTTATCACGATCATACCAAGAATCTCGAATCGAAGTTTGCGGAAGATCATCTTTAACAGCTTTAAGAGCGTTGATTCTTCCTGATCCGAGAAGATTTTTATATTTCGTATTCAATCCATCAATGTCATCTACAGATCCAAATAGTTTGGCGACAACTTGATCTCGGTTGAAGTCTGGATGTACGGACCAGATAAGGGCAGCAAGTCCTGCAGCATTCGGAGCTGCCATGCTGGTTCCACTCATATCAACGTAATTCAAACTTCTTCCAGTTGAGTGAATTGGATCTCCAGGTGCTGTGATATCAACACCTCTTCCGTAATTTGAAAAACTGCTTTTTTGATCTGGTTTAGATCCCCAAGCAGCTTTAGTTTTAGAAGAAGCTACCAGGATTAATTTTTTAAATTCTGTTCTCTTTGATTGTCTAGCTCCACCATTACCAGCACTGTTAAAAAGAATCAGTCCTTTTTCATATGCATATGAGAGTGCTTTTTCATAAGCTTGGTCACCTACAAAGTTATCAATATAATAACTGGTTGTGATGATATGTGCTCCATTGTCAGCTGCATACGTGTAAGACTCAAGAACCATAGCAGAAGTCCAAGTGTTCTTACCATAAAACTTCAAAGGCATTACCTTGATCTTTGGACCAAAGCCTGTCACCCCAATTCCATTATCAAAACCAGCAGCGACAATACCAGCCACGTGAGTACCATGTGAACCAGCACTAGAATCACTCATTGGACTATTGTCACCTTCATTGAAATCCCAGCCCGTTACATCATCAACATATCCATTATTGTCATCATCAATATTGTTTCCGGGAATTTCATTAGGATTTGAATACCAAGAATCTTTAAGATCTTCGTGATCCAATCTGAATCCGTCATCTGTTACAGCAACAACAATCTCTTTTTCTCCAGTTGCAATATCCCAAGCTTTTTCACTTGAAATAATTGGATGATGAAGCTGCTTGGAAAAGACAGGATCATTAGGCTCCATTTCTCGGTATTCACCTTCATAAACTCTGTTGGCCGCAACCCACTCTACTTCAGTCATCGATTTAAAATCATCCATGAATTTTTTAAGTTCTATTGCAGGGCTTGAGGACAACAAATAATGTCCAGATTTAGATATCTTTTTAACTTCCACCAGATCAGAAAGATCCTTATCAAAAAGATTATTAATCATTAATTTCACATCTTTTTTAGTAGCGATGATCAATTGATTAGGATGCTCAAAAAAAGTTCTGGAATGAACTTGTGTTGTGATCATCAGAGCAATGATCATAAGAAGTTTTTTCATACTGACTCCCTGTAACTGAATAACTTTCTGTTCCAGAAATCATAGAAAAAAACACTGCATTTGACGACTTGATCAGGGCCTTGACTTGATATGTAAGAAGTTTTTAGATGGCGCCTTCGATCATTCCTGCCTTGCGAAGTAGATCATAAGCTGACTTGGAAACAAAGACATTTGGAATGAAGTTATTCAAGTTTTGAAGTCTGGAAATCACTGAACTCTCAACTTCTGCCAAGAGCTTGATTGAACCGTCTTCAAAACTGATTTTAACCGGATCTCTCTCATAGAGAACATTATCCATAGTCTTCTTTTTGATAATCTGCTCTTTCGATCGGACAAAGATAATAGGTTTTTTGGGAAGATCACTGATAATCCAATCAGTATCACTTCCATTCTTTTTTAAATATTCTTCAATCTCATGAACTTTGGCTTCAGCTTTTCTAAAGATTCTTTCATTGGTTTTTACATCATCTTGATTCATTAAAACTTGCTGGAGTTCATCACAGCGAACAGTTCTCGCCCCTCTTTCAAGTAGGAGTGTATAGGCCATTTCTTTAAACTGAGGTTCTTTGTCGAGAGAACCATTGGCATATTTCTCATGAACAAGATTGATAAAATATCCGTCATTAAATCCAAGAAATCTCATTGGATTGTTGTTAATCATATCTAAAAGATCTGAGTACTTGTAAATCCAACCTTTTTCCAAGAAGTGAAAACAAAGTCTTTCAGCAATGGCATCATACTTGGCTCCACGGGGAGATCTAATAACTTGTGAATACCAGGCAAATCTTGAATTCAAAAAATCTTCAACACAGTGGATGGCATTACTTCTAATGGTCAAAATATCGTGATTCCCTACTCGGGCCACTTCAAAATGGTATAGGAGATAATCCCTATCATACGCACCATATTTCAATCCGGTATAATGAGCATCTCTTAAGAGATAATCCATTCGGTCGCAATCAATTTCTGAGTGTAATATCTGATTAGCCAAATGTGATGAGTGTACTCCCTTAACAAGATCTGAAACTGTTTGAGGGTCTATATTATGTTTCTTTAAAATCTGAGTAAGCCCACCTTCATAATCTGTATTCTTGATAATGTATGAACCTAGATTTTCATGATCATCCTGAAGGCCTTTTCCACCTTTCATGTTGGTAGTCTCACCAAATGAAATGTAAGCAGCTTCAGTAGTATGAGAGAAACAAAATGTTCCAATATCGTGAAGGAGTGCACCTAGTCTGACCGACTTATGATAGAGAGTTCTCTCATCCGTACAGTTCACATCCATCAATTTTTCATCAGGGACAGCTCGTCCACAGCTTTGAAGGATCTTATGAGCGTTGTACATCACTCCAATAGAATGTCCAAAACGAGAATGTTCCGCACCAGGAAAGACATAGGAGGAAAACCCCAACTGCTTGATCCATCTCAATCTTTGATAGAAAGGACTATGAATGATTTCATACTCGGTAGGAGTAAGCTTGATGAATCCATACAGAGGATCAAAAATGACGTTGGTTTTTCTTTTTTTGATTGAGTTTACTTCCATGTTTTCTCAATGAGGAAGGGATCGCCTAAGCGATCCCGGAGTGTTCATTGTATTTTTGAATTTTATTGCATTTTCTTTTTACGTCCACGCTTCTTTGGCTTCGCTAAGCTGGAGTGAACAAACTCAAGCATTGAGATTGTTTCTCTTCTCAATCCATTCTCATGAATGAATCTGTAGAAGTTTTCGATATCTACACTATTTCTAAAATTCTTTACTGGCTTATTTGCTGTATCAGCTGCTGCAGTTGTTTCTTGGGACATGTTCTTTCTCCTATCGTGACGGACTTAAATTCTACGTATACTGTTTCAATAAAACAAATAGAGGGTCGTTATAACACATGGCGCATGGCTATTTCATCACATGCGCCGTGCTTCAAAAGCCTCTTAGGCTTCCTTTGCAGCAATCATCCCATAGCTATGTAGCTTGTTATAGAGAGTCTTCACTGTGATACCTAGGACTTTGGCCGTCTTGGTTTTGTTTCCACCAAGGTGATCAAGAGTTCTGGTGATGTGAAGTTTTTCAAGCTCATCAAGAGTTAGTTCAGAGTAAGAGATTTCTTGAACTTCTTCCTCTTCAACTCTTTCTTCACAGTTTGAAATACTATCTGCCAAATGATCTTTGTGAACGATCATTCCATCAGCAAGGATATAAGCTCTTTCCATTACGTTCTGTAGTTCACGAACGTTTCCTGGCCATGAGTACTCAAGAAGTTTTGAGACAACACATGGAGAAAGAGTTTTGTGGTCACAAGCTGCTTTATCTTTATTTAGGAAAAAGTTAGCCAGGACTTCGATATCTTCTTTTCTTTCTGCCAATCCAGGAACCTTTAGAGTTACTGTATTGAGTGAGTAGTATAGATCTTCTCTAAAAAGATTTGATTCCACTTCTTCATTCAATGATTTTGTAGATGCAGCGATGATTCTCACATCTGATCTGTATGGAATCTGACCATTCATTCTGAAGGCCAAACCTTCGTTCATGAACTGAATCAGTTTTGTTTGGATGCTTAAAGGCATCTTATCAATATTATTAATGAAAAGTGTTCCAGAGTTAGCCATTTCTAAAAGACCATTCTTAACAATTGGTCCTCTAGAGAAATCATGCGTTTCTTCTCCGAAAAGCTCAGCTTCAAGATGCATTTCACTCATTGAAGAACAATCAACAGAGATGAAAGACATTTCAGATCTGCTGCTGTGGCAATGAATTTTTCTAGCCACCATTTCTTTTCCAGTTCCAGACTCACCTTCAATCAGTGAATTAACATCAGACTTAGAAACTTTATCTACAAGAGATAGCAAGTGTTTCATAGATTCAGACTTACCAATAATTTCTTTATCTTCGATCTTGTAAGTGTCTCCGATTTGAAGACCTTTCTTGCTCTCCTCAAGCTCTTTTTCTTTTGCTTCGATTTGCTTGATAAGAGTCTCATTAAGAAACTTGGCAGCAAGATACATTTTAATATTAGCAAGAGGTCTTTGAATCTGATTAAAGACAGACAGAACCTCTGTGATGTGATCTCTTGAATATTCAACATCGCTATCAATTCCATGGAAGTGGATAGTAGCGATTACAATTCCTTCATGCGATACAGGAACGATCAAAGCTGATTTGATACCTTTTGATTTTTCAACGTGGAATAGAGGATCTCTTTCTACACTGTTTGAAAAATAGGCTTTCTTTGTTCTGATAACGTGACCTACAGGACCAGCACCTTTTTCAATCAAATGATGATCTCTTGATGGCTTTCCGTTTACTGAAACAAGCTCTGCACTCATATCAGAATGTACGAGATACACTTCTGATAGGTCTGACTTGATAATCTTATTATGGAAATGCTTACAAACTTCAGAGAAAAAGAATTTCTCATCTAGTGAAGCAAAAAGGATTTGGGATAGTCTTTCTAATTCCGGGCTAAGTACGGCGATCTCACTCATGAACAACTCCTACAACAACAAAGATTCAACAATGAACACACAAAATAACGCTAAGCAGCAAGTCAGTTCATAATACAGTGCGTCTGAATTTTTTACAAGATAAAAAAGCTCGGATGTTTATATTTTTTTCACTATCTTTCGTGATATCAGCTACTTAGACCATCTAGGAGTTATACAGTTCCCGAAATCCTTACTGATTTGGCCAATAATCTCTCCATCCTTGTCCATTATGTATATATTTTGGATGGCCTTGGTTCGTGAAAGAACCCTTTGGCTAGAAAAGGCAATAAATTGACCGTCATTAGAGTAAGTTGGATCTTCATTTGATCCAAAATCCTTAGTCAAACGTGACAATCCAGTTCCATCTGAATTAATTCTAAAAATATCAAATCTCTCATCAA
>SBGE01000248.1 GCA_006226755.1 Deltaproteobacteria bacterium
CCAACTGGCCTCTGTTTGTCGATCATCCTCAAATTTGGAGGGTTCAAAATACAAAACAGGATACTTTGTATTGAGATCTAGATTTTGAGACTGTAATGACTTCAATCGCTGAATGCGCTTTTCATGAAAACGTGAGTCTATAATTGCAAGATTGTTAATCTCAAATCTATTATTGGGCTTTTCGACCAGATTGGCACCTTGCTTAACGAAAAGATCTCCATCCTTTGCGACAATCTGACTTTTCATTTCCTCTAACTCATCGTCTGAAAGAAAAGTCAGCTTGTTTTGAGGAAGAATCTTTGTAGAGAGGTATTTGTAATTGATTTTATCTTCCTGGGGCTCGTCCTGTTTCCCGGAGTTAGAATTGTTTTGCTGCTTTTGAATTTGTCGAATATTGTCCGATACATTTTTAAAGTCTTTTTTCTCTTTATTTGCACCAGTGAGATAATGATAAACTCCTCCTCCAAAGAGAGCTGTGATAAACAATAGAGGAAGTACACTTTTTTTCTTTTGCTTTTGTTTTTCAAGCCCGATTTCTTCGGGAGATTTAAATTCAATTTTTCTTTTCTGCCTGACTGGTTCTACTTTGGGAGCAGGCTTCCCCTTTTCCACCATTTTAAGTTCTGGTTTCTTTTTAGCAGAATCAACTTTCGGGGCGTATGACCGATCAACCTTGCCACCTTCAATACTTTGTAACCCCTTCTTTTCTTTCATCAGAGGATTTTGAATCGGAGCGGTTTTATCCGGATCACTCTCGTCTCTAACGTTTGAATTGAAACGCTTACCTTCTTCCAAATCGTTCTTTGCTTCTTCTTCTACGCGCTTGAGCATGGCGCGCATCCCCTCGCTCATTTCTTCGATGCGCTTTTGAGGACGACTAGGAGTTACAACCTCGGGTGTTTTCCCATCAAGAATTCTTTTACAGGTACTCAGGATTTGTGGAAAATACTCTCCAGTTGGTCTGGCAAAAGCATCGAGCCAATGGGTATTACATAGGTAATACTCCATGGCCTCAGTTGGGTTATGATTTTCAATTCTAAAAGGAATGATTGGGAGTCTGGCATTAACTGCTCTATCCACTTCTTTCAAACACTGTTCAGATGCATCAGAATATGGTGAGAACAGTAGAAAAAATACTTTTGAGGTCTTGATAGCATCGAGAATTGCACTGGCATAATGCTGACCTGGAGTAATGTTTCTTGGTGCCATCCAACAAGAAATTCCATTGGCTTCGAGATATTCCAGAACTTGCTTGGCGACAGTCACATCTTTTGACGAGTAACTGATGAAAACGACATGTCCGCTCATTCAGTCCTCCGCAAGTGAAATGTTGGGAACACTCCATATTTTTTCGGCATACTCATCTGACCAACATAGACACATTGAAATTCTTTTATGTGTTCACTGGCGGCGAGTGCTGCATATTCAATACTTGTATAAACCTGCCCCGGAGGAGTAAGTGGCTCGATACGAGCAGCACGACAAACATTGGCTCCGTTAAAATGCATTTGCCCAGTAACAGGGTTGAAAGAACAATGGACAGGTCCGGCATGTACAGCTGTACGTACTTTCATTTTCATTGAAAATCCAGCTTCATACCAATCAATCTCATTCATTTTTTCATTTAATTCGAGCGCAAAGTTTCCAGCATCCTTGATTTTGTCAAAGACCATATAGATAGCATCGCCCCAAGTATTTTTTGTGGCGACATCATACTTCCCGCTATCGATCATTTCTTTTACGATTCCAAAAACAATATTTTCAAACTTCAAGAACTCATGATCTTGAAGTTGAGAATAGTTCACTGTATCAGCAAAGAGAATTCCTTTGATTTTATAATCATCGTAATAATCCAATTCCTGAACTGCTTCTTTTTTAACGATATCAAAAGGATCATCCCCTTTTTCTTTATCTATAATTGCTTTGAGATCAATGATGTTTACTTCATTGCCTAATTCAAGCCACTTTTTGATAAAGCTCGAGGATCCCCCCGTTTTACCAATGTCTTCTTTGTGCCATACGGCCAGTGGAATCAAAGTTGTATCGAGTTGTTGGGCACGGATTCTCGAAAGCCCGTACATGATATTATTGGCATACTGAAAGTAATAGTCAGAGTAAGTAGTTCCCTGACGATTCAGTTCAATGATCTCGTGTTTTCCATTCACGATCTTCCAAAAGCGCTCTTCCCAGCTTTTGTCATCTTCGTCCTTCACACTTTCTTCAAAGAACTGTTCTTTACAAAAAGGCATGATGATTGAGACTTTGTTACCAAGAGCTTCCATTGCTTCGATAAAAAGAATGTCTGCACCTTTGGCCGCTGAACAAAAACCTACACACGGTCCTTGAGTCTCCAGCCATTTATAAATCTCATCATAGACTTGCTTCTCTGCACTTCTTGGAAAACGAGGTTTCTTTCTTTTAGCAGAATCAATCATATGGCCTGTAAATACCACAATCTTTGGAATACAAAGGGCATGCTCGACTTGTTTCACCACATCTTCAGGAACTGTCAGTCCATCAAAAAGAAGTCTGGCGTTTCTTCTGGTCGAATTGATATCACCAATATTTTTCTTTCCGATTGCGACTGCTTGCTTGTAATAGTCCACAGCATCTGAATATTCACCTAGAATGAGATTTGCCTCACCCATTGTGGCAAGAAGCCAGTAGTTTTGACTTCCATCAGATAAGTCAATTTCACAAAGATTTTTGATTTCTGCTGCTTTCTTCTGGGCCTCAGTTAAATTGCCTTCAAAAGCATAAGTGGCAGCGACATTGATACCTGTCCAAACTGAAGGTTCAAGTTTGTATGCCTCAAGATAATATTCTCGAGATTTTGAAATATGATATTTTTTATCTTTTTCGTTTGTACTTGAGAGCCAAAGATCTTTATGGGTTCTTCCCAACATTCCTAAGGTTTCAATTCTATCTTTTCCAGCTGATTGATAAAGTTCATAGAGAACATTGTTGGCCTTTTCATAGGAGCCAAGTCGTGCCAGCGTGAGCCCTTTTAGTTCTCTCAAGCGAACATTACCAGGAAAAGCTTCTGTTCCTTCTTGAATGATATCGAAGGCCTGGAGTGGCTCTGCGAATTTTAGAATCCTCTCTGCCAAAGTAATATAAAGCTCTTCATTGTGTCGCCATGATTCAGGTTCATGCTGATGCCAAACATGGAGAAGCTGTTCAAGATCGGCCTCTCCACTTTTGAGAAAACTCAAAAGGTTTTTGTGCATTTTCTTTTCGCGGTGGCTGATTTTATGAACTGGTAATTCGATATTGTAGCCTAAACTCAAAATCAGTTTGATGGCACCCAGTGCAGTATTTCGATCGTAATCTTTTTCAACTTCAGGAAGATCCTCGTATGGGACAAGGCAGGGATGATGTTTTTTCTTATCATCCCGTTCTTCACCAAAAATCCACCCCTCACTCATTCGCTGTTGGGACCAAATTTCGTGAGTATTTTCTGCTAGGTATTCTGTCAGTTCGATCATATCTTCTGACAGTTTCACCCTTTCAGTATCAATAGGTTTTGGACGGTATTCCAAATTTCCTTCCTTGGATCAATGAACCGGATTTCACCTATTTATTTTAACTTAAGGCCGTTTTTTTACCAAGGAAGCTTTTCCCCGTTTGAGTGGAAAAACTGCCCCGAAGTAGAAAGGTCAAGCTCTGAAATACGGACCAATAAATTGCTGGCACATTGATCAGTGGTCAATTGTCCCGAGTGTCCTGTCATATCAGTTTGAACCCAACCAGGATGATAAATTCCAACCGCAATTTTACGAGGGGCTAAATCCTGTGCCATAGAAACGGCGGCCATGTTTAACGCCACTTTTGACATCCTGTATCCATACTTTTTTCCACTGGTATTGTCTTCGATGCTTCCCATACGAGAAGTGATCATCGCAACTTTCGACCCCTCCGAAAGAGAGTCAAGCAATGTGGAAGTTACACGCAAAGGCCCAAGAGTATTCACTTCAAATTGTTTTCTCATTTTCTCAAAAGCTGCTTCAGAAAAATCTTCAATCAATTCGGAGTCCATTACTCCAGCATTGTTGATCAGAATATCAATTTTCTTACCTTGAAAGTGTTCTCTGAGTTTGGAGAGACTGCTCAACTGCGCAACATCAATTCCTTCTATCACTTCAGCGCAAGTCGCCTCAAGATCAGTTGTAGATTTTCGACACAAAGCCGTAACCTTATCTCCTCTCTCGATGAACTTCTTAACCAAAGCAAGCCCGATTCCTCTTGATGCACCGGTGATAACAACTGTTTTGCTCATAAAAACCTCCGTTTGATTGACACAAGCTTAAGAGAAGCGAACAATTATGTCATGCCACCTATAACCATTGTCAAACATTCAGGTGAAGAAGAACTCTTTTCAGAAGAAAAACTCCTCAATTCTCTTGCAAGGTCAGGAGCAGGAAAGGAAACGGCTCGAAGCATTCTTAAACAAATTAAAGAAAAGTTATACCCGGGTATTAAAACCCGGGAAATCTATAAAATGGCCAACAAATTGCTTCGAAAGAAGAGTCGAAAATTTTCAGTAAACTACTCTCTTAAGAATGCCATTTTGAAACTTGGCCCCACCGGTTTTTATTTTGAAAGATTTGTATCCCATATGTATCAGGCCTGGGGATATGAAACTGAAGTCGACGTAAACCTTAAAGGCCGCTGTGTCAGCCATGAAGTTGATGTCATTGCCAAACGGGCAGATAAGACAATTTTAGTAGAATGTAAATTTCACAATACTCCAAATAAGAAAAACGACATCAAAACTGTTCTCTATATTCAGTCGAGAAGAGTAGATCTTCATGATTCAAAGGATTGTATGGCCTTTGATGAGTTTCACGTTGTCTCTAACACGACTTTTAGTAAAGATGCTATTCAGTATGCGAATTGCATGGGACTAAATATCTTAGGATTGAACTCCCCAGGCAAAGAAGCTTTTCATGATGTTGTTCGAAAATATGATCTCCATCCTGTAACTTGCTTGAAACGTATTCGTCAAAAAGATATGGATCTCGTTCTCGAAGAAGGAATCGTTCTTTGCAAAGAAATTCTCCTTCCAAAGAACAAACAATTCCTGAAAAAAATTGGTCTAACAGATAAAGAAGTTCGATCTATTGTTAACGAAATTAAAGATATTATGGAGGCTACTGGATGAAACTCTCTTTCACAGGGGCAACTGAAACAGTTACCGGAAGCCAGTATCTCATCAACTCTGAAGGAAAAAGATTTTTAGTAGATTTCGGTCTTTATCAGGGACCAGAGCCTATCTCAAGGATGAATCGCAGAGAATTTCCTTGGGAGCCTTCAGAAATTCAAGCCGTTTTTTTAACTCATGCCCATATGGACCACAGTGGGATGATCCCTTGGCTGGTGAGAAATGGTTTTAAAGGTCGAGTGCATTGTACCCCTGAAACTTTTGAACTATGCAAAATCCTTCTTATTGATTCTGGAAAAATTCAGGAAGGTGATTACAAAAAAGAATTCAAAAAAAATGAGAAGGCCCAGAAGCCCCTCTACACTGAAGAAGATGCCATCAATTCATTTGACTCTTTTGTGACTCATGAATTCAAACATGAATTTCATGTTGATCATTTGAAAGCATCCTTTACCAGAGCTGGACATATTCCTGGAGCTGCTTCTCTCAGACTGGTTACTCCGCAAACCAGTGTGATTTTTTCAGGAGACATAGGTCGCTATGACGATCCTTTGATGTATCCACCAGAAGCCCCTCCTTCGGCAGATTATGTTGTGATGGAAACAACTTATGGAAACAGACTTCATGACACGACTCCTCCCGAAGAGGAGTTAATCAAATATCTAGAACTTATCAAAAAAAGATCAAGTAAATTGATTGTACCCACATTTGCTGTCGCCAGGGCGCAGTTGTTGATCCATCTCTTCAAACAGGTTTTTCATAAACGTCCTGATTTGAAAGTTCCCTTTTTCGTTCACTCACCCATGACTGAAAAAGTGACAAATCTATACAAAGATTTTCACATGCAACTTCGAATTGATGAAAGTGAAGTTCATTCTTGGGATGAGTTTGCCAGATTCATTCATTGGAAAAAAGAGTCTGAAAACGTAGATAGAAAACCCGGTCCTGCCATCATCATGGCAGCCAGTGGTATGGTCAGTGGGGGAAAAATTGTTGAACACCTGAAGGAACTTGGTGATGAAGAGCAAAACATCATCCTTCTTACCGGATATCAAGCTGAGGGAACGCCTGGAAGGGAAATCCTCGAAGGCTCTACAAGGCTTAAAATTTCTGATGTCAAAATAGAAATCAAAGCAGAAGTTCATGTCCTGAAATCGCTTTCGGCCCATGCCGATGGTCAAGGTCTACATCGTTGGCTCGATGCCATTTCTCCTCGCCCGAAAAAGGTTTTCCTGTCTCACGGAGAAGAAGACGGTAGAGAGGGCTTTGCCGAGCTTATCTCAAAGGATGGTTACGAAGTGGAGATCCCTCCACTTGACGCTGTTTACAATCTAATTTGAGTGGTCATTTCAGACATTTGGCGTTATAAATAGCTGTACTCAGGAGAACAAATGTCAAAAGTCAGCACGCCAAAAGGTACCAGAGATTTTTCACCGGCAGAAGTGATTAAGCGCCAATATCTTTTTGATACCATCAGAAAATCTTTTCAAAAGTTTGGCTTCATGCCTCTTGAGACCCCTAGTATGGAAAATCTTTCTGTCCTCACCGGCAAATATGGAGAGGAAGGAGATCGCTTAATCTTCAAGATTCTCAACTCGGGTGATTACCTCAACAAAATTGATGAAAAAATTCTCGTAAACAAAGAAGTGAAGGCACTGACTCCAAAAATTTCTGAAAAAGCTCTGCGGTATGATCTCACTGTTCCCTTCGCTCGATATGTAGTTCAACATCAAAACGACATTGTCTTCCCTTTCAAGCGTTATCAGATTCAACCTGTCTGGAGAGCTGAGCGCCCACAAAAAGGCAGATATAGAGAATTCTTCCAGTGCGACGCCGATGTCGTAGGAACAGAAAGTCTCCTTTGCGAAGTTGAGTTGATGCAAATTTATGAAGAAGCTTTCAAGGCCCTCAACCTAGATGGAATTGCCATCAAGATAAATAACAGAAAAATCCTGACAGGTATGGCAGAAGTCATCGGTGAAAAAGATCGTATCATCGATATGACAATAGCTATCGATAAACTCGATAAGATCGGAAAAGACAAAGTCCTTGAAGAACTTAAAGGAAAGAACTTTTCTGACGACTCTTTGAAAAAACTTGATCCACTTTTTGGTCTTTCAGGAAATAGTGAAGAACAACTAACGTTCATGAAAACCTACCTAAAAGACAGTGAAATTGGTCTAAAAGGTATCGAAGAACTAGAGACTGTGATGAATCTTTGTAAAGAAGTCGGTCTTGAACTTCTTGAGTTTGAAGTCACACTAGCTCGAGGTCTCGATTACTACACAGGTGCCATTTTTGAAGTCAAGGTTAACGATGGTTCCATGGGAAGTATTGGTGCCGGTGGACGCTATGACAATCTCACTGAGATTTTTGGATTAAAAGATGTTTCAGGAGTTGGGATTTCTTTTGGTGCTGATCGTATTTATGATTTACTCGAAATGCGCGACCTTTTCCCAAAAGATATAGCTCAAACTACTAAAGCTCTGATCATCAATTTTGGTTCAGAAACTTTGAGTTCAAATCTCAAAGTGGTCAAAGAGCTTAGAGACAATGGTATTCCTACTGAGATCTACCCTTCTGATGCCAAGATGAAAAAGCAGATGAAGTATGCCGATGGTAAGAGCATTCCTTATGTGATCCTACAAGGTACAGATGAGGCCTCTCAAGGCAAGGCGACACTCAAGAATATGGCCACAGGTGAACAGAAACTTGTTGATGTTAAAGACCTCCCTTCCCTCATCAGATAGGCGGCCAGATTTGGAAGTTTCATTCTAGGATCAGTTTCTCTAGGCTTATCACTGTTATTTCAACGCCTTATTGCATCTTAGAGAACATCTTCACCTCATCAGTTAGTCCTATAAATTTTTCCAGATAAGGACGAATGACAGTTGCACTGATATACAGCCAAAAACCAATTTTTGGTAATATTCGGGGGACTTTAAATGAAAAATCTTATTTTCTTATTAATCACAATGTTTTCACTGACTGCACTTGCCGTTGATCCGACTGAGGGACTTCCTGAGGCGGTAAAAGCTAAGTATCAAGCAATGACAGCTGGAGAATGCCAGACAGATACACCTTGGGGCGCAGAAAGCTTTGACCTTCAAGGTAAGGCCAATCTTTACATCGTTCCATGTTTTCTTGGAGCTTATCAATCAGGGGCCCTGGCCTTTACATCTGATAAGTTTTCAAACGTTCAAGTTGTGACTGTTCTAAGCTATGATGAAATCATGCAAGCCGTGACTGCAACAATAGATCTAATGGAACCAAGTTTTGATCCTGACACCATGACACTTTCAACTTATTCAAAAGGTAGAGGTCTTGGTGATTGTGGCCAAACTTCAACTTCAAAGATTCTTGTTGATGATTATGGTTATGTTAGAGTTAAAACAATCGAAATCAGAGACAAAGCTGAGTGTGATGGCCAATACGAAGATGAATGGCCAGTAGTTTTTAAGCAATAATGATTAATAGTATAATAGAATTAGGGAACAAAATTGAAGATCTGTGGTCCAAAGTTGGCCACGATGAGACGGCGTTCCCTGATATCTGTTATGAAGAACTTGCCGACTTCAATAATGAAATGAGTCTGGATGATTTCGATAGTGAAATGGCAGACTGGATTCAAAAGAGTTCACTTCCAACTCAGCTTAACGTCTATAATAGTTTCGGTCAGCCTCCCGTTACCGTTTTCAATAATGGTAAGTTTGTCATTGATTTGTATTTCTGGATGCATGTGGATACGTCAATTCACAGTCATTCTTTTTGTGGGGCCTTTAAAGTATTCTTTGGTCGTTCACTTCATGAACAATTCAGCATACAGCCAATTGATATCTATGCGCCTGACATCATGAAAACCAAAGTGGATAGAATCAAGACAGATATACTAGATCAAGGAAGTACCCTTAGAATTATTCAAGGGAATGATTTTACACATAGAGTGATTCATCTTGAAACACCTACCATCACATTATGTGCAAGGACTGTAACAGATACGACTAAACAACAATGGCATCATTTTCCAAATGGAATCAGCATCGAAAAGAAATCAATCCCTGAAGATGTACTGAAGAAAATCTATTTTTATCAGTACCTCTTACAAAGAGATGAAGAAAAGGGACTCGATTTTTTAAAAGACCTGGTCCAAGATCTTTCACTTTCGATAAATATGAATCTCTATGAGCAATTGACTATGGATCCAATGGGACTGGAAGACTATGCCATCGAGCCATTTTTCAATGAAGTCTATGCCAGAGTCGGTGAAACGCCTTGGTTTAAAGAGTACATGGGTCATTACCAAAAATTGCAAGAGACTGAACTCGATTTTGAGGCCTATACACCTGAGCTTCGTTTTCTTGAACACGCCATCATCAATGAATACACCGAAGATGAAACATTGAAATATATGGAAAAGATTTGTGGCGATAAAGTGTCAGATGAACTTCTAGAGACTATAAAGCGTCATTTTTAAAACTTTCGACTACCATGTGAAGTTCTATTTATTGCTTCCAAGATTTTTTCAAAAACTACTCCAGCCCCAGATAATCCATTTCAGGACTCTCTATAATATTTTCTAGTGTTTTTGACGCAAGTACAGACTCTTCTTTCATGAGATCAATCATATTGAAATCCACTTTTCCACTTTCGAGAACTTTTTTTAGTGAAGCTGCTTCATCTGATTTAATCGTTGCGAGAGGAATGAATCCGAGTCCAAGTTTCTGGTTTTTAGGATCCTCTCCTTTTTTTCGAATAAAATCGAACAACTTATTTTGCTCTTCAGATCCAAAGTGACTCGAAAAAAGAATATCAAACTCACAAGAAAAACGTTGATGAGGAATAATTTTGTGAACAGGTATTTCATCATCATTATCTGTAAAGGCCTCAATCCAGGTTTTACCTACAGTGGAATAATGAAGAACCAAAGACCCTGGTTCGACATTTAATTCAAAATCTTCATTAAACGAATCTGGAAAATTTAATCGCTTTATATTATTACAGGCCTCAAAAATAATCGACTTTGACGAATTTAGAATCGAATGATCTCTTTGATTGGTTTCCAGCTGATGAACACAATGATTTACAACACCTAAAGCCCACTGAACCCGCATGGGAGATTGATTGAAAAACTTGGTTTCATTTCCTGTTATTCCATAGAGATCATCAAAAAAATGATGAACTTGATTAGCAACAGTCTGATTCCAATTTTCCAAATCAAAATGAGGATCTTCGGCACCACCTTCTTCGACAATGATAGAAAGTGCTTTTTTCAAAATATTCAAGATATGATCTTCTGATTGAAAGGGAAATCCATGTGACCTTATATAGAACTTTTCTTCACTGCACAGTTGATGCTTCAACAATTTCATCCAAAGAATTGCGGAGGGAGTGTCAAGAATTTGCCACTCAAACTTTCTCTGATTGATAGTGATGATCAATTTATACACTTGTGATTTTCCTCATGGCCTTAAATAATGTTATAATATAACTCGTAGGATATTTAGAATTTTGTCATTTAAGACAATTTCAGTCAATTTCAAGAAAACCCTTATGCAAGTATGGATAAGGACGACCTTAAACCTTTCAAGGAGGAATTTATGGTCAATAAAGTAAGGACAACTTTATTACTAACATTGTTTACCTTGGTCTTTTCGACCGCATCACAGGCCTCTTTATTAATTGAACCCTTTCTAGGCTACTCCATGATGGATGTTGATCAGGCCACAACTCCTGCTAGAAAAGGTGAAGCTAACGGACTTGGATACGGAGCAAGGCTTGGCGCTCAATTCATGGGACTTATGGGTGGTTTCCAGTATGATTCTGCTATGTCTGCAGAGCTTGAAGCTACGAATGGCCTTGTCACAACCAAAGATGACCTAAAGAGAACTCACATGGGTGTCTTTGTTGGTTACAACCTTCCCATAATGTTTAGATTTTGGGGAACCTATTTCTTCAACTCTGAAGTCGAAGGTGAAGACTCAGAAAATTCCAATGGTGGGGTTAACTACATTGATGCCACAGAGACTTTGAGTGGCTCAGGATATGGATTAGGTCTTGGTTGGACTGGACTTCCTTTTCTTTCAATCAACCTCGAATATAGAAAATTCGAGTACGACGAAGAAGAGGACACAAATTCAACTCCTACTACCAGCAACATTGACCCGAAAATTGAGACTTCTGAGATCATGATCTCTGTCTCATTTCCTTTTACGATCTAATAAATCAAAAGGTCGGCTAATATTCTGTTAGCCGGCCGATATTAATCTCTCATCTTCAAACGTGCATTTTCTCGATATTCACTCATCAGTCTCATCTTCATTCTACTTCTTGCATTCCATCTAATCATCCGATAAAGAAAAAATGGAAAGAGAAAAAGTATGAAAGATATAGTTAAGACAGTTTGTTCTTGAGAA
>SBGE01000087.1 GCA_006226755.1 Deltaproteobacteria bacterium
ACTCGATATCCACCTTTTTCTTCAAGAACAACAGGTCCACAATGATAGATAATCTGATTGTTGAGATCGACAGGTGAAGGATTTCCTTCATGTAGATATTTATGAATGGCATCTCTTCCAGTGAAAAGCTTTCCACTGATTAACACCATATCTCCAACTTTGAGTTCACGTACTTTATCTTTACTGAATGGATAATCTAACTTTTTCATATAATCTCCGCTCAATAGAGCCATTTTTTAATTTCGTTATTCGCCCCAAGAACGACACCCTGTCTTCTAAAGGCCCAACACATATAAGAAACGGAAACAAAATAAGAAGCTGGAAGTCTATTCAAAACTCCAATCTTACAACCCAGCAGAGTTGTCTTTCCACCGAAGCCCATAGGTCCAATTCCCAACTTGTTGGCCGTTTCAACAATATCTCTTTCCAAAGCATCAAGTTCAGGAATGGAATTGGAATCATCAAGTTTTCTTAGGAGCTGCTCTTTTGAATCAATAAATCCTGCACCTCTATCTCCACCAATGGTTACTCCGAGAACACCTGGTCCACAACCCTTTCCTTGGGCCTTAACAATCGCATCAAGAATAACTTTTCTTACACCTTTGAGGTCACGACCAGCATCAAGAGCGGTATGTGGTAATGCATACTGAGCACCAACGTTTTCACAACCTCCCCCCTTGAGCATTAACTTAACTTCAACAGTATTTTTATTATGCTCATGGAAATGGAAACTTGGATGTCCAAGACCAATATTCATGGTGTTGTTGGCCCCAGTCAGGGTATCAACTGAATTTTGTCTGAGGTAACCTTTCTTAGTAGCTTCAACAACGGCCTTTTCTACGACTTTTTTAAATTCATTTTGATGATAGCCAGCTGGATGCTCGATAAAGAACAGAATGGTTCCGGTATCCTGACACATTGGCTGACTTTTTTTCTTCGCAAGTTCAATATTCGCCTCAATGATTTTCATGGCGTATTCCGCAGAAGTTCCTTCTTTTTCTTTTTTCAAAGATTCAAGGATCACTTTTTGGACGTCATCAGGAATAACGGTTGAGGTGACTCTGATCAATTCAAGAATGGAATCATGAAGTTGTTTTTTTAGATCAACTGATGGTTTTTTCTTAGCTGTTTTCTTCGTTGCTTTCTTTGCTACTTTTTTAGCAACTTTCTTTTTTGTCGCTTTTTTTGCAACTTTTTTTACTGCTTTCTTTTTTGTCGCCTTTTTTGCAGCCTTCTTTTTTACAGCTACTTTCTTAGTAGTCTTCTTTGTTGTTTTTTTCTTAGCGGTCTTTTTCGCCACTTTTTTCTTGGTCGCCTTTTTCTTGGTCATGACTTCCCCCGATGAGCGTGAATTTTGAGTGTGAATTGTAACAAAATCAACTACATATTGACACCTAGGAAGATTGAGAAAAGTTGATTGATGGAGTGCTTAAAGATCGGTTAAATTGTAGCTTCATGATCACACTTTCAGGTCTCAATCCACAGCAACGCCAAGCGGCGGAAATTATCGATGGTCCAGTTCTTATTCTGGCCGGTGCCGGCTCAGGTAAAACCAGAACAATCACCTATCGAATCGCTCACATGGTTTACAATTTGGGCATCTCGGCCAAGGAAATTCTTGGAGTTAGCTTCACTAATAAGGCCGCCAAAGAAATGCGTGAGAGAGTTTCTTCTCTTTTAGGTAAATCGAGAATGCGAGGCATTACTCTTACGACTTTTCACAGTCTCGGGGTTCGGATTTTAAAAGAAGATATCGACAAGCTTGGGTATCACAAAAACTTTAGTATTTATGACACTACAGATCAGATGGCGATCATCAGAGGTGAGCTTAAAAAGTTCAAGGCCGAAAAGTCTTTTGATATCAAAGAAATTCAATCCAGGATCAGTTACCTCAAAAACCAAGGCGTTGGACCTGAAGATTACCAACGCTCAAAGTTTTTTGATGAAGATGACCCTTACTGTATCGCCCTTGAACATATCTATCGTGAATATGAGGATAAGTTAAAGTTTTATAATGCCATTGATTTTGATGACATCCTCTTTTTAATTGTTCTTCTTTTTCGTGATTACCCAGAAGTTGCAGACAAGTGGTCTGAGAGATTCAAATACATCATGATTGATGAATATCAAGATACTAATCATCTGCAGTTTGAACTTGTGATGGGCTTGACTCGTAAACACAATAATCTCTGTGTCGTGGGAGATGATGATCAAAGTATTTATGCCTTTCGAGGTGCCGACATTTCGAATATTTTGAATTTTGAGAAAAATTTCCCAGGTGCAAAAGTTGTCAAACTCGAAGAGAACTATCGCTCAACCAGTCCGATCCTTGAACTAGCGAATGAAGTTATATCAAAAAATAAAGATCGTAGAGACAAAACTTTATGGTCGCAAAAGAAGTCCCCCGACAAACCTCTTTTATGGCTGACTCAAGATACTGATCATGAAGCCGAAATAGTTGTTGAACAGATTGTAAAACATCAATCTCAAGGGAGACACCTTGGAGATATTGCTATCCTCTATCGAAGTAATACCCAAGCACAGCCACTAGAAGAACAACTCAGACTGAGCCAAGTTCCTTACACTATCATTGGTGGTCAAAAATTTTATGAGAAAAAAGAAGTAAAAGACCTCATTTCTTATATGACTGTTCTTCTCAATCCTAAAGATCAAATGGCCATTCGCCGAATTTTGAATGTTCCCAATAGAGGCATCGGTCGAGCAACATTGGAGAAATTTCTGGCCATTAGTCAGGAAGAGAACATCACTCTATATGAAGCGATGCTCACCCAACCGGAGATAGCTGGAAAAAGTGAAAAGAATATTCGTGCTTTTACTGAACTCGTAAGAAAAAGTCAGGAAAACTTTCAAAATCATCCTCTGAATGAAGCCATATCAATGCTTATTGACGACATTGATTTCTATAAATTTATCGAAAAGCAATACGATAGCGCGAAACAAGTCGAAAGACGTAAAAACGATGTCATGGTTTTCATTGAATCTGCAGAGAGATTCATCCAATTTCAAAAGGCACATGCCACATTGAAAAATTTTGTAGAAAGGCTACTTCTTCAGGACAGCCAAGATAATCAAGATGGCGACGAAGACGATGACGTGAGAAAGAATGAAGTCACACTCATGACCTTACATTCATCAAAAGGTCTGGAGTTTGATACAGTCTATCTTGTTGGAATGGAAGAGGAGTCTCTTCCCCATAAAAACGTCATCAAACTAGGAGAAGACATTTCAGAAGAGCGAAGGCTTTGCTATGTCGGGATCACACGTGCCCAACAAAAACTAGTCATGACATTTTGCAAAGAGAGAAAAATTTACGGTAAAAACCTTGTCCGTAATAAATCTCGTTTTCTAGAAGATATCGATAGAGAGGATCTCTTCATCTTACAAGACCGAACCAATTTTGGTCACTTGGCCTCAGAAGAAGAGATCGAACAGTATAAAAAAGACAAGTTCGCAGAAATGATGAACTTTCTGGACGATTAAAACTTCGCAATCAAACTCGTTGTATATTGATAATCATATTTCTTATTGCTGGCAATCGTCGGCATATTGTCGTAATTCCCTTCATAAGAAACTTTGAGTGAAAAAATACTGTTCAATGAGGCCTGTAAACTCGATCCCCCATTAAACATATAGTCCGATCCTTCTGAAAAGTTTGGAATATACTCTAGCCACACACGAAAAAAAAGTGTCGGAGTCAACTGCTGATCGTTTTCAATATAGGCACGACCTTTATGATATTTGTCATCTGCCTGAATTGAATTTCGGTGTTTTTCGATTGTATACCTATAACCTAGTTCTGTTTTAAGTTTATGTTTTTCTTCATTAATGAGTTCTAAACCAGCACCAATATCTGTGTTATACCTAGAATCAATTCCTTTAAATTTATCACCTTCTACCTGTTCACTGATATAACCAAGCCATCCTTTTTTGAGGTGTCTTTCGTAGCCAATTTTGGCATCCCAGTTTCTGGCACTTTCAAAACCACCAGCTTCTCCATAAGTGTAGTGACCACTCAATTGATAATTTGATTTTGAAAGTTTGTAGTCATTTCGTGATTTCAAGTTCCACGTTGAAAGCTCTGAGTTTCCACCAGTATTTAAAATTGAAACTTCAGACTCATGAGAAAACTCTGCATGACTTAACATGGGTAAAAAACATACTAATCCTAAAATAAGTTTTTTCATCTTTAACTCCAAAATAAAAAGGCCATCCTGGCCTCCCTCTCATCATGAAGAGGGTTCGCCGCTAGATTCTTCCTTGATGGCGTCATCTTCCTTGACGGATTCAGTCAATTCGCCTTCGATAATTATAGTTTTTCCACTAACAAACGGTATGAGTCCTACGAAATTATCCCAACCCGTCGACTTAGTGGAAATTGAGAGATTCTTTACTTCGTTACATCTGATTCCATGTTCCAACAGAATTTCCGAAACTTTGAACTTTTCAGGGGAACTAAGGAACTTTGAGCCCGTATATACTTTTTTGGTTACGGTAAACTTACTGCCATCTCTGACTACTTTAGCGGGATTACGAGTCGGCTTTTCATAAATTTTGAAATCAGTATTATCTGAACAGCCTCTATTTTGGAGACTCAAGTGGCCTGTACAGCCAGAACAGAAAAAAAGAAGACAAATCCATCTAATCAAATTCAGTCTCCGAGCTCTTGATGCCATAAGCAATTATTTTATATCTTATAGGAATATACATCCCTAAAGAAAGCCAAGATATAACCATATCAGTGACACTTTGATATTCGACGATATTTAAACTGGCAGCAGAAACCAGTCCTTGATTCCAAAGTTCTTGATCCAAATAAACAACATGATCTTCAACTGGGATTTTTCCCCAGAGGTAAAACTCTTTATGACCTTCGGCCTCAGCTCGGTGAGTATGTTTGTCACGCGCGGCCAAGGTAACTTCCATTTTGCCACTTGAGCGATAATGAACAGTCGTACAGGAAGTCAAAAGGCCGATAAGAAGAATGAAGAATAGGTTTTTCATCGCTCTCTCAATGGCCATGTTTTATTTATTCTTCAATTTTTTCAGGCAGTTATCAGGATGTCAAATTCAGACTATTCACCCTTGAAATCAGGATTTCGTTTTTCTTTAAAGGCCCTGACCCCTTCAAAATGATCAGTTGTTCTTTGCGCGATCCCTTGATAAGTCGCCATTAAATCGAGATGTGAATGAAGATCAGACAAACGTGAAGATTTGAGCGCCTGTTTAGTCATTTCAACAGCAACAGGAGCATTTGAAGCTATCTTTTGTGCTAATTTAAGAGTTTCTTCTTCCAACTTATCATCTGCATAAAGGTGATTGAGAAGACCAATATTTTTGGCCTCTTCCCCATCTATTATATCTCCAGTGAGGTATAGCTCCATGGATTTTGCATAACCGAGAACTCTAGTCAAAAAATATGGACCTCCATCACCTGGTACCAACCCGAGCTTGGCAAAAGTCTCACCAAAGCGGCTCTTAGAATGACCGGTTCTAATATCACACATACATGAGAGATCACAGCCAGCACCAATAGCAGGACCATTGATCATCCCTATGATGGGTTTAGGAAAGGCCTCAAGTAAACGAGGAATTCTCTGTATACCATTTATATACTTTGAACGTAGTTTTGAAGGTTCCCCTTCAAACATTCCTGTTCGGTTTTCCATAGCGTTTAAATCGCCACCGGCACAAAAAGCTGATCCTTCACCGGTTAAAATAACGACACGAACTTGAGTATCAAAAGCAGCACTGTGAAAAACATCTTCTAAAGAAGCAATCATATCCATTGTCACGGCATTTCGTTGATCAGGATTGTTCAATTTCACCAAAAGAACATTGCCTTTTAACTCAACCTTTAAATCCTGATATTTTTTTGAATAAGTCATATCAATTTCTCTTTGATTGCCATGCAAGCAAGTATTTTGAGGAACTTTTCCTTCCTAGCTTGGATAAAATAAATGTCGAGGCCTCTGATAATTTATCTAGGTTAACACCTGTTTTGATGCCCATGGAATGAAGCATATAAATTAAGTCCTCTGTAGCAAGATTACCTGTAGCTCCTGCTGCATAAGGACAACCTCCGAGTCCTCCTGCGGAAGAATCAAAGCTGGTAAACCCTTCATCTAGACCAGATAGAACATTGGCCAGTGCTGTTCCACGAGTATCATGCATATGGAGAGAAAATTTATCCAAAGAGAAGTTCGTCAAAAGTTCTCTGGCTACATCTTTAACCTGAACAGGGTTCGCAACACCGATTGTGTCTCCCAAGCTGACTTCATAGGCTCCGAAGTCAAAAAGCTTCTCTGAAAGCTTCATCATGGTTTTTAAAGAAGTTTTACCTTCGTAAGGACAACCAAAAACAGTGGAGATATAACCTCTAATACCAAGACCATGTTTTTTGGCCTCTTCACAGACTGCAGAGATCCGCTCAAGTGACTCGTCAATAGTGGCATTGATATTCTTCTTGTTAAACTCTTCTGAAGTCGCTGTAAAAACAGCAATATCCCTAACACCAGCTTGAATAGCATTCTCCAGGCCTTTCAAGTTTGGCACAAGACAGATCAATTTATTTTTAGATATATCAACTCTGGCCTTAACATCATCAAAAAGATGAACGGCGTCCCCCATTTGCGGAATTTTGTCTGCTCGAACAAAACTTGTTGCTTCGACATCTTTTAACCCAGCTTCAACAAGTTGATGGATAAAATCGACTTTAAGCTGTTGATCTAGAATCGTCTTTTCGTTCTGTAGTCCATCTCTTGGACCAACTTCTACGACTCGTACATCAGAGGGAATTGTGTTAAGCATTAAGCTTCCTCCAAACCTTTCAGTTCAACGAGCTCGACTCCTCCATCTACCAAATCACCTTCAGAGTAGTGGAATTTTTCAAGTATCCCGTCATTTGCAGCTTTGATTGTATGTTCCATTTTCATGGCCTCCATAATAAGAAGACCTTCACCTTTTGAAACTTTATCTCCTTCTTTAACAAGAAGTTTGAGAATCTTTCCAGGCATTGGAGAAGACATGGCTTCCCCTTCAGCTGACTTGGCAGCAGCTCCTCTCTCAATAGGTCCGATCTGATATGTCTTTCCATCAACGATTATACCTGAGCGTCTTGAGGGAGAAATATTTGAAAAATGATTATTTCCTTCGTAAGAAAACACAAAATGATCCGGGTCGTTTTTCAAGACATTGAAATGAAATTTTTGTCCTTCCAACTCTAATAACACTTCTCCATCCTGATCTTTCATAATGAAGAACTCGACTTCCTTACTTCCAATCATCAATTTCTTTTTCATTATACATTCCTCAGTGATGATAGTGTATCCCATGGACCAGGTTGTTTACGTGAACTGGAAATTTCTGAATGGCTAGATTTCCCAGCTTTTAAATAAACCAATATCGCCTTGGCCATTTCTTCTGCCGACATTTCATTCGGCCCTAATTCACTTTTCCATGTCTCAACAAAGTGAGTAAATGTTTCACCTTCAACAAATTTTGGATGTTTTAGAATTCGCATCAGATAATCTCTGTTCGTTTTTACTCCATAAAAAGGAACATCAGGCAAAACTGTTTTCATTTTTTCGATTGCCTGATCACGAGTGGATGAATGAACAATCAATTTTGCCAACATAGGATCAAAATTAATTGTCACTTCGTTTCCATCTTCAAATCCAGTATCCAATCGAGTACCTGGCATTGAAGGAAATCCAACTCTTTCAATTTTACCTGTTGATGGTAGAAATTCATTATCAGGATCTTCTGCGTAAAGTCTTACTTCTATCGCGTGTCCTCGGGCCACGACATCTTCTTGCTTGAGCGGAAGAGGTTTACCTTCTGCCACTTGAATTTGAAGATCGACGAGATCTAACCCGGTAATCATTTCTGTAACAGGATGTTCAACCTGTAGCCTGGTGTTCATTTCTAGAAAATAAAATTTTCCATCTTCATCCAAAATAAACTCAACGGTACCTGCACCTTCGTAATCAATACCTGCGGCAATTTTGGCAGCGGTTTCAGTGATTTCTTTACGGATTTCTGGTGTCAGGGCCGGAGATGGACTTTCTTCAACAATTTTTTGATAACGTCTTTGAATTGAGCATTCTCTTTCAAGTAAATGGAGATGATTACCATAGCGATCAGAAAAAACCTGGACTTCAATATGTCTTGGATTGACGATAAATTTTTCTACAAGAACTTTATCGTCTCCAAATGCATTCATGGCCTCTCTTTTGGCCGCAGCAAGAGAATCATTAAATTCCTTGTCGGATTTAACGATTCGCATTCCCTTTCCACCGCCACCGGCACTTGCCTTAACAAGTACTGGGTAACCAATCTCTTTAGCTTTCTGTGCTAAGAACGCGGGATCTTGATTATCTCCATGATAACCTGGAATGAGTGGTGCTTTAATTTCTTCCATTTTCACTTTTGAAGAAATTTTGTCCCCCATCAATTTCATTGAATCTTCTGAAGGACCAATAAAAATGATTCCCTCTTTTCTAACTCTGGAAGAAAATTTGGCATTTTCTGAGAGAAACCCATATCCGGGGTGAATGGCATCCACATTATGTTTTTTGGCAATTTCCACCAGTAAATCATGATTGAGATAAGTTTCTCCAAGTGTCCCTTCACCGAGACAAATACTTTCATCAGCAAGAAGCGCATGAGGATATTTTTTTTCTTCAGGCTTATAAATACTGACGGTTTTAATTCCCTTGGTCCGACAAGTATTGATAACTCGAACTGCAATTTCTCCTCTATTAGCAATAAGGATTTTTTTTATTTCAGCCATGATGGTTTCCTTTTTTCCAATAGAGCGGCCATCCCCTCTTGACCTTCATCACCTATTCGAATTTGACTGATAGTCTTACAGGTATAATCCGTTACGGCCTCTTTTCCTTGGTGTCCAAGACTTAGGACATTACGAATGAGCTCTTTTGCGCTCTGTTGTGCTTTAGGACCGGCCTTAAGAAAACTTTCAATGACTTTGTCACAGTCATTATGAAAATGTCTTTCTAATGAAATTTTATGAACGAGCCCAATTCGATGGGCCTCTTTGGCATCAAATCTCTCTCCACTTAAAAAGTAGGCCCTAGATTGAGACTCGCCAATTTTTGCCATAACAAATGGAGAAATAACAGCTGGTACCAGTCCAAGTCTGACTTCAGTAAATCCAAAGATGGCATCTTCCTTAGCTATGACATAATCACAAGCAGCTACAAGTCCTGAACCTCCGCCTAAAGAAGCTCCGTTGATTTTTCCAATAACTGGCCCTTTAAAATTATTGATTGCTCTAAACAGACCTGCGAGGGCTAGAGAGTCCTCATAATTCTCAGCAGGAGTGTAGTCTTTCATTTTCTTCATCCAGTTGAGATCTGCCCCTGCACAAAAAGATTTTCCAGCTCCAGTTAAGACAATCATTTGAACCGAATGATCAGCGTTCATCTCATCAAAGGCCCTAGTCAAACCACTTATCATTTCATCATTGAAAGCATTGTGAATATCAGGACGATTAAGAGTTATTGTAGCAACACCCCTTGCATCTTTTTCAATTAGATAAAACTCACTCATCATTTACATCCTGAATACGCCCCATTTAGGGTCTGGAATATCTTGGTTAAGGCTGGCAGAAATTGCGAGGCCTAAAATATCTCTAGTCTGAGCAGGATCAATAATCCCATCGTCCCAAATTCTTGCAGAAGAGTAATAAGCACTTCCTTCTTTTTCATATTTTTCTAGAATCGGGGCTTGAAATTGAGAGACTTCTTTCTCATTCATCTCAGGTTTACCCTGGGCCTTTAATCCATCTTGACGTACAGTCGTCAAAACTCCCGCCGCTTGCTCTCCGCCCATGACTGAGATTCTAGCATTAGGCCACATCCATAGGAATCTTGGCTGATAAGCACGACCACACATCCCATAATTGCCTGCTCCAAATGAACCACCAATAATAACGGTAAATTTTGGAACTTGGACGGTTGAAACTGCGGTCACCATTTTTGCCCCGTGCTTGGCAATCCCTTCTGATTCATATTTTCGTCCAACCATGAAACCCGTAATATTTTGTAGAAAAATCAATGGTATTTTTCTTTGACCACAAAGTTCGATGAAGTGAGCTCCTTTTTGAGCACTTTCAGAAAAAAGAATTCCATTATTGGCGACAATACCGACATTGTGTCCATGGATTCTTGCAAAGCCACAAACAAGTGTTGTCCCAAATCTGGATTTAAATTCATGAAATTCTGAACCATCTACTAGTCGAGCAATGATTTCTCTAACATCAAATGGAATACGGGTGTCTTTAGGGACAATTCCATAGACTTCGTCTGTTGGATAAAGGGGATCTACAACAGGATGAACATTCTTATCACCGGCAAGCTCTCCTCGCGATTTATAATTGAGATTTTCGATGATGTTTCTGGTTAGGTGTAATGCCTCTTCTTCATTTTCAGCAAAGTGATCAGCGACACCACTTTCATGAGTGTGAACTTTTGCTCCACCCAGATCCTCAGCTGTTACTTCTTCTCCTGTAGCGGCCTTAACCAGAGGAGGGCCTCCGAGAAAAATGGTGCCATTGCCTTTTACAATAATAGTTTCATCTGACATAGCAGGAACATAAGCTCCTCCAGCCGTACATGAACCTAGAACAACTGCAATCTGAGGAATTCCTTCAGAAGACATTCTCGCTTGATTATAAAAAATTCGACCAAAATGATCTCTATCTGGGAAAACTTCGTCTTGTTTAGGAAGGAAAGCTCCTCCTGAATCGACCAAGTAGATACATGGCAGTCGGTTTTCAAGTGCAATTTCCTGGGCACGCAAATGTTTTTTAACAGTTAAAGGAAAATAGGTTCCTCCTTTAACAGTGGCATCATTTGCCACAAACATACACTCGACACCGTGAACTCGGCCTATCCCAGTAACAACTCCGGCCGAAGGTACATCTGTTTCATATACCCCATCCGCGGCCAAAGAACTCAGTTCAATAAAAGGTGAACCATCGTCGAGAATTCTCTCTATTCTTTCTCTTGGAAGAAGTTTTCCTCGTTTATGATGACGATCTACATATTGATCACCACCACCTTTTTTGACTTCTTCAAGTTTGGTCATCAACTCTTGGCGAAGTCCTAAATTGAAAGCTTGGTTTTCTTTAAAATCCGTCGAATGACGATCGATTGATGAATGAAGTTTATCCATGGAAATATCCCGTCTATATTATGCAAAGCAATATTCAGTTAAGTGCCCTGAAATTATCAACTTTTGCCACTCTACTGACAAGACCAACCCTGTTATCTGAAGGGTGAAAAGACCATAAAAAAAGGCCTCCAAGGAGGAGGCCAAAATGACGCTAACTGTCTGTAATTA
>SBGE01000246.1 GCA_006226755.1 Deltaproteobacteria bacterium
TAAGTATGGATATGATTATAAAAATATTGAGTTCAAAAAATTTGACTTAAGTCTTCTTACAGTTCATTGGTTTTTAGCAGAGGCAAAGAAATCGGGAAAGACATCATTCTTCAAGATTTTCTTCGATTGCATCTCTCAACATAAAGTATCACTTAACGAAAAAATTGTTACGCTTGAACCTCTTTCTTCTATTTCTGATTGTGAATGGAGTGGGCGACTTGAAGATTTGATGATTCTTTTGATTGAGAATTTTCAATCAATATCAAAAGCTGATTTTTTAAATGTTGGATTGACACTAAATCTTCCTCAACAATTTGTTTCTTCATTGTTTGAAAATGTTCAATCACTAAAGTCCCTTAAAAGTGTAAAAAAGGACAAATTGAAATCCATGTCTTGTGAAGAGTTCTCAACTTCGCAAGAGTTCAAACTTGTAAAATCACTTCATCAATTTGAGTCAAAATTTCCCGAGGTTTTAAAGCAATTCTCTCAAAAAGAGATTGTTGATCGTCTTGATGAAATCTTTTACATTTGGCCTTTAGGCTTTGAAAAAAACCACGACAAGCCTGACTATAACAGTCTGGAACCTGAGTTAAGATCTTCATATCTCTATAAGCGTCAGCTCGATGTCTAGGCAATTCTTGCCCTAAATAAAACTTTCTGTGTGAACTACGCAGATTTGTGCGATAATGTTAAGGTAAAAGGGACTTAATAGGTGAGGATCTATGGACATCCATACAATCATTCAAGGCCACAGGGGAAAGCGACCCGGACTTGGGGGAGTGGATTCTAAGAAATCTCAAAATATTAATGAGCCTACTTTCTCAGAAATACCTGATCTTTTTTTCGATACTATTCTTACCAATTACAAACTTACTCGAATAGAAATTATGGTTACCATGTATCTCTATCGTAAAGTTTGGTGCCGTCCAAATATATATAAGACATATGGAATCTCACAAATGATGTCTCTGACTGAGATGGCCCAAGCTCTGAATGTCGAGCTGGATGATGTTTACAATTCCTTAAGAAAACTTGAAGAATTTGGTTTTATTACAACCGTTCGTTCAGGCCAATATTTCGTCAGAAAATATTTTCTAAAAGAATTCGATGAGCAGTTCTCTCAAACTTACGATGATTTCGAAGTTTGATCTTTCAACTTTACCTAAAAAGTCAGGTATCAATCGTCTTTACTGCAACTTAAGATTAGAATAAGCACTTCTAGATGTTGAAATTCACTAAAAAATGATAAGATTAAATGAATTTTACTTTGAAATAAAAGTTCAATAGAAATGGCGGACAACAAAAACGATAAAAAGAAAGATGCCCTGAGGGTTGTCTATATTGGCGATGACAATAGTTATTGGACAACTATTCAAAGTCGTATTGTTAAGAGATTTCAATCTAAAGAATTTGAGTTCTCAAAATTTCTTGTTAGTCGCTATGCAAATTATCAACATCTTTTTATTGAAATTCTAAAACTCCAACCTCATGTTATTTATCTCGATTTTTCAACTTCTCTTGCTGAAGGTCTGAAGCTTGGTCATATGATCAAAAGAGAGAATGCGATGAAAAATTGCCCTGTTGTTGGTCTCGTAGAAAAAAAAGAAAGAGTTAAAGACGGAATTTTCGCAGGCGTTGAATTTATTCACGTTAAATGTGGAGAATACCATGATGTAATTTATGATCCTTTCTTTTTGGCCATACCAAAAGATGCTGGGAAACCAGACTTTGCAGAGGCGAAGTTCACCAGAGATGCCAAATTCTTTTCAGACTTCAGAGTTTCTTATATCACTCCAACTTATATTCACCTTGAAGGAAATATAAAGCTCGCTAAAGATGATGTCATTACTTTGAATAATGAAATTCCTGAAAAGCTTGTGCCGAGTAAAAAATTCGTCGTTAAGGATGTCAGGGATTTCGATCTGTATTACGACTACAAATATGGCTATGATCTTCAATTTGTCTACGTTGATGAGCCAGAGTTTGATGATGCAGAATTGGAAGAGAAATTAGAAGGTCTTGATGAAAATCAAAGAGTGCTCCTCATTAAGAATACCAAGGCTAAAAGACAGCAAGAAATTAATGATTATAAAGCCAGACTCAAAAAGACTAAAAAAGATCTAGAGTCCTGGGTTGTCGACAATATGGATCGACTTAAACCGAAGAAAACAAAAATTCTTATCATAGATAAAAAACTTTCATTTTTGAGAAAAGATGGAAATCTTTTGGAGAGTTATAAATTCACTATCAGGACTCAGACTTGTCTTTCAGATGATTTGCGGGATATCAAAATCAAAAGACCATCCATCATCTCTTTTCAATTTTTTGATAGTGAAACTTTGAATGAAATGGTTGAAAGCAAGTTCGAATCTGGAGTTGGAGACGATGGATCTCCTCTTAGTGAGGAGGAGTTGATTCAGAGAAAAGCAGAGTTCAAAAAAGAATTGATTGATGCCGAAGAGTCGGCAGCTCTTGATCAACTCTCTTTGATTATAAAAACGGTTAAAGGGCTCGATGGTTATAAACCTTTTATAATTCTCTTTAATTGCCATAGTTATACAAGTCAGTCCATTCAGGAAAGTTTTAAATATCCATTTGTTATTGTAAATAAGCTTCCAATTGATATGGATATGATCATGAATATGGCGACAATGCTGGAACAGAAGAATGATAAGAAGTTTGAAGATCATATTTCAGCCAAAGTGCAACAACTTAAGAAATCTGATCCTGCTAAATATAGAAGCCTTTCCATTAATGATTTTGTTGAGAAGAAGTACTATGTCTCGGCAAAAGATCGAATGAGTATGGCCTCTGTAGCCATTCCAATTGATTTGAAAACGATGACAGAAACACAATGTACATTCATGACAAAAGAAGAGCTTGATATAGGAACCTACCGTATGGATTTTCCGGTTCATATGTCGTTAAGAGTGGTTCCACATGAAGGTGGTAAGCCATTCGAGCCGACACCTGATGGAAATATCTATAAGGGCCTCATCCATTCTGTAGGGGAAGAAGATAAGAAAAAAATCCGTCAATTTGTGAATGAGATTTTCTTTGCTGGTATCACTGAAGAAAGAGCTGCTGAGCTTGCGGCCTTCAAAGATTTGAATGAGTCTGAACGTATAAAGCGTATTCAAGAAATGGAAGAGCTAGCAGCAGCTGAAGCAGCCGAAGCAGCCGAAGCTGAAGAAGGTGAAAATTCAGACGAAGATGAGGGGACATCCTCGAATTCTTCAGAGATGGATGCTACACTTAATTCGGATGAAGACAAACAAGATTAAAATCAAAGAATCAAGCTTATGACTATTCCTCTGACTTGGGGTCTTGCAGGTCTATTTACTACATCATTTTTGGCCGCAACTTTTTTACCTTTTGGTTCTGAACCTTTTGTTGTTTATATGCTTAAAAAATCTGGTCATCCGGCCTTTGTCATTATTGTGGTGGCCACAGTCGGAAATTTCTTAGGAAGTGTTGTGACTTATTACATGGGAAGACTTCTTCCTCTAGATAAGGCACAGAAGTATCTGAAAATTTCTGACACTTCAATTAACCGGGCCAAAGACTTGAGTAATAAATATGGTCCAATTGTTTCATTTTTTGTGTTTCTTCCAATTGTTGGAGATGCCTTGGCCTTGGTCTTGGGAATGCTCAAAACACCGATTCTATGGGTCTTTATAGCTATTTTTCTTGGTAAATTGGTGCGCTATTTAGGAATAGCTTTTTTTGTCGGTTATTTCTGAGCAAAACACTTTTTTATGTCTTTCTATTCTTTTCTTACGGCCGGTAGACCTAGATTATCGTCTTTCATAAAATAAAATGGATTCAAATAAAACAGGTATCGCTTATGAGTCAGGGAAGACGATTGCGACGACCACCATTTGTTTTCAAGGAGGAAAATGATGAGAATGAATCTGACCGCAATTGTGCTGACTTTCTTGTTGGCCCTACCTTCGGCCTTCGCACTCCCAGATGCATTTCAAAAACGATTCAAGTTTGTAAAAAAAGACGGAAAGCTTGTTGAAGTAAGAGACGCATCGATGACAGCTGGTTTTTCAATCAGACCTTATGTTGAATTCATCAAGGACAATTTGAAAAAAGAGCAAGCTTTAATGAACTCTAAGAGTGATTATTTCATGGAAGTTGAAGAACTTCTTGCTGAAGATTTCAAGTCCATGGGAGATGAAAAAGGTGATCAGACACAAATTGTTGTTGATGCCCTTAAGGCCCTAAGAGATATAGACGTGGATGCTATTTTTGAAAATCCTCAATTCAAACAATATATTGAAAAGATCGAAATCAAGATGGGAGATGCTCTTAATTCATTGAACCCATTTGTCATCGCCAGAGTTGATAACTCTTCTTATTTCTATAAGAGGGCAGTTACTTACCAAGTTGTTAAGTGGGGTCTTGATCTTGCGAGAAAAATCTTCAGTTCAGTACCTATATTGAACACGGCAAGCTACGTTTTGGTAAAAGTTGAAAAACTGATTAGAGAAAGAAGAGAGTTTCACCAAAACATGTTGATGCACTATCTAGAAAATCATGAATCTGAACTAGGACTAGAAAAGGAAGAAGTTGATCTTATTTATTCTTCTATTCAAGAATCTCGCATTCCTTGGTTTGCCTTCTGGGAATCCAATGCCGCTAAACAAGGCTGGGACAAATATGGGGTGAACAAGTTTTATACCAACGTAAGAATGGCCAATACAAGGTTAAGAGCAAATAGATCCCGTTATTCAAGAAGTGGCTCAAGATTGAACTTTGCATTCCAGGAAGTTGTTGAAAATAATGAAAATGTTATTGTTAACCTATTTGATACTAATGACATGTTCAATTCAAAACCAGCTGTTGCCTATAACTTGGATAATCCTCAAAAGATAGCTCGTAAGAGAATGATTCTTCAACTTGCCGGTTTAGGGATGAGTTTTCTAAGTCTTCCATCGTGGATTAAAGACATTGCTGATGGCTACATCAAATCTCATTATGAGAAGCAAAGAATTACAGAAGGATCACTGTTTGGTTATTTTGAAAGCCAAGGTGAAACCCTTATGCAAGAAGAGATCATCAAACAATACCAAAATCCGTTTGATGTGAACTTGATCCTTTAATCTTATTTGAATCACAGATTTTTATAATGAAAACCCTGCTTATGCAGGGTTTTCTTGTATTTGGTCAGAACTTCTCTTGATATCAAATTGATCTAGAAATGACTTTGTTGTAATTCCCAAGATGATAAACTGAATAAGGAAAAATGAGCCGAGGAAAATGGCTCCACCTTCGCTAAATCCATATGAATGAAGACCGCTTGCGAGAATATAATTCACTCCAAACCATGCCATCATAACGCTTAAAAAGGCCAATGCGTTCAGTGGGATAAATCTGGCGGGAGAAATCCATGAAGTATATTTTCCATGAAGAATTGCCATATATAGACAAAGAACTATCAAACTCCATGTCTCCTTTGGGTCCCATCCCCAGAATCTTCCCCATGAATAATCGGCCCATACACCTCCTAGGATAATTCCACCGGCAAGTAGGACAATTCCATATTTGAGACATGTATAGATCTGATCTGTATATTCAATCATTTCTTGTTTGCTGATGCCTTTGGTTTTGGCCTTGATGAGTGCTGTGTTGGCCAAAATCCAACTTAGGGCCAGGGCCCCATAGGAAATAATAATGGCAGTAACATGAGTTGAAAGCCAGAAGTTATCCCTAAGAACAGGAACTAGAGGGGAAATCGAACCTGAAAGCATTCCACCACTAAAATTGATCATCATGATAGAGAGAAAGTTATAAGCAAGACCGACGTAGATAAATTGCCTATCTTTCTTAAAGTGACCGACGATTAATGCCAAAAGTAATGCTGCATAACCCGAGAAAAGGACCGTTTCATACATATTGGTGATTGGTGCACGTCCTGAGATCATTACTCTCATCGTAATATATGTCGTTTGAACCGCAACTGTCGTAAAGGCAAATCCAAGGGGAACAGCGTTCCCTTTAGTCAAAACAAGGCCAGCAAGACCTAACAAAGAGAGGAAAAGCGCCCAAACAGGAAGTCTAAGCTTAGCAAAGGTGAGCTCGAGTTTGAACTTAGATCCATGGTCTGCGATGTAATCTTTTTCACTTTGAAAAAGTACGGCTTCAAACGGATTACTAGTGTTTTCTTTGGCCTTAAGAACTTTGTCTTCCTTTAGAAATTCAGGGAGAACCAGCCATGCTTCAGCAGGACCTGATTTATCGTAAAGTTTCCAGTTGGCTCCATTCTTGATCTCTTCATAAAGTTGAAGTCTTCTTAAAGCTTGATCCAAGGCCTTCTTGTAACTGGTTTCTTCTTTCTGCTTCCTCCACTCTGTAATGAGTTCAGTTTTATTTTTTAAGAGGTTTTCGAAAGTCGTTTCTTTTTTGTCTCCCAATTCAAGAAATTTTCTAAGGTCATAATGTTGAATACTTGCAATCCATTCAACCTTGTTTTCAACACCCATAGAGTCAAATGAGAGCAAACAATAGGCTTCAATAGCGCTGTGGCCATCAACCTTGGATTTTCCAGTCATGTATTTAACAGTTTCGTTTGCATGAACATAAAGAGGTTTGATTCTTCCACCTTGTTGGATGGGGAGTCCTCCAAGTTTGTCGTTGCAGAAATCCAATGAAAGAGCATGGGATTGAAAAGTAAAAATTAGTGCGAAAAGAGTAAGCATCATTTTCATGCGAGTGCTTCCTTTTTATTAGTCATACTGGCCGTGGCCTCAGACTTTTTACGTTTTCTGGTGATCACATAATGCCAAATACTTCCAAGAACCAAAAGAAGAGAGCCGAAGTATTTGATGGGCCTTCCTTGATCGACGTTCGCAGATAGTGTTGAACTGTAGCTTCCGTCTTTATTTGGAGTGTAGCTTGCTTGGTAGAAAGTGAAACCAGAGTATTTTAAGGGATTGTTCATGTAAATATGGTGGCTAGAAGGTCCTGATGACGTGAATAACGTCACAAAGCTTTCATAGCTGGCTGGGTTATTGGTGCCTGGGTCTTTGTCCATCTTGAAATTTTTCAAGACAAACTCGAATGGTAAAGTCAGAACTTTTTTTGTGATTCCGATATTAACTTTTTTTCCATCAATCAAAAGTGAAATTGGTTTGTCATCAGTAACCCAATATTCTTTGTCTCTAACTTTTACTTTGAGTGCTTTTTGGTTGCCCTTGATCAAACTTCCTTTCGATTGAATAGGAGTTACATAAAAAGGTTCTTGAGAAGGAAATTTCTCATCCTCATGACGAAGAAGGGTTAGTTCAAATCCCATCCAAGGAAGCTCAACAGGATCTTTTCCAAGTTCAACGGCAGTCCATTTGTCTTCTGTAAAATAGGCGGCTTTCTTACCAAAGAGAAACAGGTTAGGACTCTTCTCAAAGAGTTTACGGTTGAAGATTCTAAGAGTTGTGTCTTGAACTGGAGTTAAAGAGCTATCGAGCGGCCATGGACTAAGATCAGGAAAAAATGTGAGAAGTCTTTCATTTTCACGAATAACCAAAAATCTGTTTCCCGCCTTGGTTGTTTTTATCTCAGAACCATAATCTGTAGGTGTTTTACAATATTTGCTTCTGCTTTCCCAGAAGACGATTCCTGTTTTATCGGCATTTCCAAAACACTCAGACATGGAGGCCGGTAGATAGTGGACGGCCAATGGGCCCATCTGGGTAGAGCTTTTATAGTCTGTGGCCTCGGGGTGAAGACTCATAATGAAATCTTGAGACACATTGGGGTTAGAAATCATGTATTCACTAGATTGAACACTTTGCCAGCTCTCAAATGATGAACTGGATTTCTTCCAAATAACTTTATTCTCACTATAGGGATAAAAATCAGCAAAAGTGAGGTCTTCAAATTTCTCATCCAGACTTGTTTTGAAAGCTGTGTAGGGGAGATCTCTTGAGAATTGCCTGCCTTCATTTGGGTAAGTTATTCTGAGTTCGTCATCAGGAAGGATGATTTCTCTGGCGGGCTCGTTCGGGTGGAGCATGATATTACCGTCAACACCAGCGATATAGGTGATGAGAGAACCACAACCAATGATTACGAGTCCGGCATGGATAGTGTAGAAACCATAAAGTCGTTTTTTTGGAGGAAGTCTTAGAAAGGCGGCAAAAATAATTGAAAAAAACATTAGCGCCTGAACCGCCATAAAAGGAAATTTCTTGTATACGACTCTATTGGCAAAGTCTGTACCGTACCAACTTTCAAAAAATGTTCCGACAATCATCATTGCAGAAAAAATAAGAATAAGGACAACGGCAAATTTAAGGCCGCCAACAGTTCTTTCAAATTTTGAAAATTGTTTTTCAGATAACATTATGATTCCTCTGATCAGAAGTGATACCACGTCTCAAAAGAGGGTGTAAACGATGTAAAACCTTGATTTAACGGAGAATCAGCTTTGCAAAAGCTTTGTTACAACCATGACTAATCCATACAGAATGGGCTGGTGAAGCATATAGATAAAAAGACTATGTTTACCCATCCAGGCAAGACCTTGTAACGGTTTGATATCAGGAAGTAGAAATTTATGAAAATTTACTGAGTGAAGATATATTCCAAGAAATACGACACCTACCCAAGGAAAGGCCGGAATGTAATCCATACTTTTATGTGGAAGTTCGATCCAAGGAAGTGACCATTTGAAAAAAACGACAGGTACTAAAAAAATCAAGGCCAACAAACCTGAAATTTTTGGATATCTCACAAAAGGAATGGCCATCAAGCTACAGACAGCGATTGAGTGAAGTGTTCCAAAGTAAATCCAGCGATCTGGGAAGGCAAAATAGGTACTGATGCTGATAATCAGGGCAAAGACCACCAACTTCAACCATCTCTTAAAAAAGGGTTTCCAGCGATAATTTGGAACGTGAACCAGTCTTAAGCTCATTCCAACTGCAATCATAAAAAGAAAAACAATGAGTCGTGGAAATCCCCACCAAAAAGGATCCTTTTGAAACTGGATATTGACGTGTCCAAAGACAGCGAGGTCATATGAAAAGTGAAAAATGATCATCAAAAGAACTGCAAATCCTCTGATTTGATCAAGGAGTGGATAACGTGGCTTGTCGTTTGAACTTATTTCCATTCTTTTTATTTTAACGCAACTTTAAGTCACTGCAAGATTTGTCCACGGGAATAATCATGATTCCTTGTGTGGATTCAACCAAGAAGTTCCCAAAAGCTTCATTGCTGACAGTTCTCCCGGAAAGAGGTTCGACTGAAAATAGTTCTTCGAGAGGATATTTTAGTTCACCATTGAGTTTGATCTCAGTGCTTCGAGAACTCAACAAACTAAACGTTCCTTCGTAATTGAGATGAAATTGGCCAGGGGGGAGAAAAAGAATTTGATCATCAAGCACACATAGTGATTTTTTCAATAAAGAATGTTTTTGGAATTCTCCAATGTTCGCCAAATAATGATCTAGTCTTTCACCTGAGAATCCCCAAGCTTCGACTTTCAGTCCCTGAGGAAGCATCTCCATTGCCAGCTGGAGATCTGTTTGATCCTTATCCCTGGGGTAGGTAAGATCTAGCTCCAATACCGGAGAACTTGAATCTCCATCTCCAATGGAGAGAGTGGGGACATCAAGAAGCTTGGAAGAAAGTTGATTTTTGAAATCCAGACCGCCATCGACAAACAATAAAGGTGCTTTTTTGATTTTATTGGGGACAATAGAGGAGTGAATTGGCCCAATCAAATTGAGATGGGATGCATTCTCAAGGGCGTGAATGAATTTTTCTTTCTTCATGTCTTGCTATTTTGGCAGAAGTTCTCCATGGTGAAAACTTGAATATGGAAATGAAACGTTTAACAGAATTGAGCCAGAATCCCTCTCATTTTCGAGAGCAGGGTGCAAATCCTATCAGTTTTTATCTCGAAGATTATGACAGTCATGTCATTTTCTACCCCGAGATAGAGTCTGGAATCATCAAGAACCTTTATTATCATTTCGATCAAGCCATCCTGTTTCGTGGTTTGACTGAAGCCATGTGCTCTGTGTTATCAAATCGTCCGTGGTATTCACTTTTTCATCTCAATATGAGGGAAATCAAAAGTTTTATATCTGATGGTCACGGAGATGAAATGGACTCACTCAGTGCCGATTTGATGAACTTGAATGATATGGGAAAGGGATTGGCCTCGCTGATTGGAAAAAGTCTTCTCTGCCCGCCTGAGAGGGCATACAAAGGCAATTTCATCGAAGATCTCGCTGTGCTCGAAGAGACCTGGAGTAAAAATCAAAATGCACTCTTCCCTGATGGTTCAGTCATCTTACGTCTTGAAACTTTCAGACCGCCTGTTATCGGAGTTAAAATCGAAACTCAAACTGGTGTTGAGTCGGATATCTTGCAACTTTTAAAAGAAAATCTTCCTATGCTCACAGGTCATACTCAGTGGAAATTGGTTGCGGTCTAAGAGTAAAAAAAGTAAGATACTCTGGAATATCCAGCATGTTAGAGGTGTTTTAAATGAAAATCTTGCTTTTTGCAGTGGTATTAACCGTTTCTTTTTCTCCTGCACTTAAGGCGGCAGACGCTCAAAAGGGGCAGGGTCTTTATAAGAACTGTATTCTTTGTCATGGTGAAAATGGTGAAGGTAAACAGTCTCAGAAAGCACCTCAGATTGCAGGTCAATTTGATTGGTACATCATCAAATCTCTCAATGATTTCAAATCTGGCGCTAGAAAGAATGCTGTTATGATGCCATACATAAAAGGACTTTCTCAGACAGATTTTGAAGATCTTGCTGCCTATATCAGCCAATTGAAAGTTAAGTAAGACATTTAATATTTGGAGTAGTCATGGATCTGACTTTCACAAAAGCCAGCAAGGAAAGCGAGTACAAAGCAATTTACGACCATAATCTGGATGCCTTTACGGATACTCCGGATTTCAAGTGGAACCTCGACGAAATTAAAAAAGAAGTCAAAGACGGCTGGGAGCTTTATTCAGTCGTTGCGGGTGCAGATATCATCTCTGCAGTCTTCATCAAAAAAGACAAAGATGCCCTTCTCAGCAAGAATACGGCCATTAAAATGAGCTATCAGGGAAGTGGCTTCAGTCATCAAATCAAGGAATTTATCGAGAGAAAGGCCAAAGAATTGAAGGCTAAAGAAATCTATCACTACTGCCGAATCGACAACTTCCGCATGTACTCCCTCAATGAAAGTCATGGCTACAAGAAGACCAATATGAAACTTGATAATGGTCAGATTGTGGAATGGATGAAAAAAGTGTGATTTTTTTTCGAAATCTCCGAATAAAATTATTGGACAGAATTAG
>SBGE01000231.1 GCA_006226755.1 Deltaproteobacteria bacterium
GACTTTGGTGGTGGAACATCAGACTTTACGCTCCTTCAAACTGGACATGGGAAATTTTCTAAAGAAAATGTCCTTGGTCTGTCTGGTGTGTTTGTCGCAGGGGACGCTATTGATGGTCGAATTATGTATGACTTCGTTTCCCGGCATTTTGGAAAAGATGTTAAATACAAAGCTCCAATGGGAAAAAATATATTGAGCTTTCCAAAGCCTCTCCTTCGAAAACTATGTAATCCGGCCCATATAGTTTTTCTTAAAGAGAGAGAGAACTGGGAATTTCTAAAAGAGCTTGAGCAATGGTCAGTAAATGATGAGGATCAACGTTCGTTCAATCAGCTTTTTTGTCTAGTAGAAGAAAATCTAGGTTATCCAGTTTACGCCAGTATTGAAAAAACTAAAATTGAACTTGGAGAAGTTGAGCGAGCTCTTTTCTCTTTTAATCATCCAGGTATCAAAATTAATATGTCGATTACTCGCGAAGCTTTTAATGATTCAGTTGAAGGTGAGCTCTCAAGTATCTTTGGAAGTCTCGACAAAATCTTTGAACAATCTGGATTGACTCCTTTAGATGTCGACGAAGTTCGTATCACTGGTGGTACAGGTCAGATGCCTCTGGTTCAAAAACGTTTGGTGGAACTTTTTGGTGAAGACAAAATTGAGATGAGTGAAGTTTTCCAATCGGTTGTTCAGGGACTTGGTAAATATGCGCAAGAATTTTGCGAAAGCGAAATTGGCTAAATTTTCTACAGTGTAATCATTTTTTCAGTAGCGCCCCCTGTTAAAAGGGCTTTCTGGGCCTTTTTGCGGACTTTAGATTGGCACACCTCTTGCTTTTAAAATTGCAGGAAATCTAAGTCCAGGAGGGATCATGAAAAAAGCACTACTTCTTATCATTGCCACCATTTTTTCAGCTACAGCACAAGCTCAACTTCTCAGCACTTATTCTTCATTATCAACAATAGATACATCTTCAGTTGTGCCATCCTGTGAAGATGTGATCGAACATCAAGTAGACCTCGAAAGACAACTTGATAATTGTGATTCTGAATCATATCGATATTATCGTTTAAGATGTTATAAAGATGCTGGTCAACAGGTTTTACAAGTTAACTCTAGCTGCGGAGAACAAGTTTTTGATGTCACTTTTGAACATGTTTTTCTTTTCCATAGTCGGGGATGGTACAACTATACCTATTACAAAAATCTTCTCAAGGGGAAGATCCAACAATGTCTTGATCTCCCTTTTTATTCAGGTGGAAGAGAATGTTTCATCAACTTGATGAATAGCTATCCAAAAACAAGTACTGGGTATCGAAAAGTCTTTAGTGATGTCATTTATGATTATTACTATAAAGCTCTTTACCGTCTTTAATTTCCAAGACCTCCACGCGAGGTCTTTTTTATTTGAAAATTCCATGGGTTGACGCAGACTACTTCTTCGGAGAAGTAGTCTGTGTTAAGATTTTGTAATTGTTCATCTCTGTACAAAGATATTCTGACTTATGAGAATACGACAAATCCCAAACCATTAGGGCCTTATTCAAAGTCGAGCAATGTCGGGATTTGTAGGTTTAAATGGCACAGACGACTGGATTCGAACCAGTGACCGTCCGCTTAGAAGGCGGATGCTCTATCCAGCTGAGCTACGTCTGCGCATTTAATAGATAGAGCGTAAAATTAATGGTTTGCCCCAAAATTGTCAAGATTCAATGTGTGGGCAAGTCACTGAAATTTTTAGAAGTCCTGTAATAATTCCCTAAAGGCCCAATCTGAGCTAAATAATGTATATGGCAATTACCACCCGCACGATTTCGTCCTTGGACGATCTCAAAACATTCATCAAAGAGGGCAAACCCGCTCTGTATCACGCTTCGAAGACTTCAACCGTGATCCCCTTTGATCAGATTGAACAGTTTTACCCTGATAAAGAGCTCACATTGGTCAATCTCTCGACTTTGCCGGCCGTAATGGAGATGGATGAGGATCGTTTAATGATTAAGGGTCCTGTGACCTGGAAAGAGGCCAGGGGATTTTGCCATGAACATGGAAGAGAGCTTCCTATGTGGCCGACAGAAGAATTGGCCTGCGTGCTAAGTGGAATTGCCACTTCGGCAACAGGTGAGAGAAGTTTCAATGCGGGTTCCCTTCGGGCCCAAGTCGACGAAGTCACTTATCTCAATCATCGCGCAGAAGAGATTGTCTTGAGTTGTCAAAAAGCACTCGATAGTTTTGAAATGTATGACAAAATCCAAAAAGGTTTTCGTGAATTCAAAAACGCACCTTTTCCTTATCTGAGTATGGAAATCGATTTGATGATTGGAACTGAAGGCCAGTTGGGTGTAATTACTGAAGCAGTTCTTAGAACCAAGCCGCTTGAAAATACGGAAGTACTTTTTATCAAAGTACCTAAGTGGGAAGAGGATTACAGTCTTCATATCAAAATTATGAATAAGGTTCAGGAGTTTCGAAATCAGTTCTACTGTGTTGAGCTTTTAGATTCCAATTCATTGGAGTTTATTGAAAAAGAGAAAAGACCGGATGCTGAAGGAGATTTGATTTTCCTCGAGTACGGAGTCAAACTCCAAGATTTTGTCTTTGAGCATTTCGTAACTCCATTAGGACTTGAAGATCAGGTTTTTGTTATGGAGGCAGCGAAGTTCAAAGAGTTTCGAATGGAAGTTCCGCGAGGGGTTCAAGAATACAACTCGAGGAATGGAGTGGTGAAAAAAGGAACAGACGTTCAGGTTCGCCATATGGATTTTAGAAAACTTCTCGATCTCTACCGAGAATTGGCAAAAAGTGGGATCCGCTATCTTTTGTTTGGCCACTTCGGAGATGCTCATTTGCATTTCAATCTACTGGCCAAAACCGATCAAGTGGAAGATTGCACAAAGTTGATGAATGAGTTTTATGATAAGATTACAGATATGAAATGCTCTCCCTTTGCCGAACATGGAATCGGTCTGATTAAACAGAACTATGTTCGTCCTTTTTATACAAAGGAACATTTCGACACGTTCAAAAAATTGAAAGATCTGCACGATCCCAAACGTCAGTTTTTTCCAGGTGGTTTTATGGAGATGACTCCTTGAAAGCACGCGTTTATCGAAGTCACCAAAGGTCATTTGATTGTCGAGTAGAAGGCAGTCATGAAATCGTCAAGGCCACGGCTTATGGAAAATTTTTGAAAGGTGAAGAAACGATAGTTGTCGGAGACTACGTAACGTTAGAAGAAAATAAAGAAGGCGAAGACTTCTTGATTGTTGATCGTGAGGAAAGAAAGAGTGAAATCTTTCGAATCCTGGTCCGTGAATCTAAGAAAAAAGTCACCGCCGCCAATTGTGATTTGTTAGTGATTCTTAATTCTGTTGCCAAGCCAACTTATAAGCGTGGGATTACCGATCGCTTTTTGGTGAGGGCCCATCAATGGCAAGTGATGCCCATTGTGATCTATAACAAAATGGATCAACACGACCCTGAGAAAGTGGATATTGATTTTGAGGCTGATCGTTTGAAAGAACTCGGTGTTGAGTGTTTCGAAATATCAGCTTTGAATGAGGACTATCAACCTCGTTATCTCGACAAAGGATTAGCTGAGCTTAAAGAGGCCTTGAAGGGGAAGACTTCAATCTTTGTCGGTCAGTCTGGAGTTGGTAAGAGCCAAACCATTACTTGCTTGAGTGAAGGCCAGGTTGAACTTAAAACCAATAAGGTTGGAAAGATTGGAAAGGGAAGTCACACCACGACCTGGTCTGAAATTGTCGACTGTGGAAGTTTTGAGTTGATCGATTCTCCGGGAATTCGCTCTTTTTCGATTGATGATATTGATCCTGCTGAACTCATTGAATATTTCCCGGATCTCGAAGAGATTGCAGTGAAATGCAAATTCAGTAATTGTGAGCATATGCCTGACAGTACGGGCTGCGCCTTTTTTAAAGATGTTGATGAAGACAGTCGGGAATTCCAATTGATGATTTCACGCCTTGAAGCTTGGCATGTGATGTTCTACGAAGCCTGCCAGACGCCTCATTGGGCAAAAAGTTACAAAAAATCCTGAGTATTTTGATTTTCTCAAGAGCAGGCTTTCGATTCCGATAAGTAGGGGAACAGCAACCCTAGCGACGGAGTTTGGAATGACTGAGAAAGTTCTCGATTTTACACAGAAAAGAAAACAAAACATTGAACAAAAGAGAAGATCTTTTGAAAGGATTGTTTTCCAGAATTTTCTTGGTGTGGATATCATCATCGATCAGGATGGAACTCTCTATCCAGTTCAAATGGTGGACATCTCTCAAGATGGTTGTCTGTTTCAAGTTCCTTGGGATGTAAAAGCTGACAAGAAATTTGAAGAAGGTCTCGAGATTCCAATGAGAATGTACTTCACCAAGAAGAGCTACGTTCCGGTGATCTGTACTGTGAAATACGGAAAAGAGTTCATCGATAAGAGCGGACAAACTTTCATGCATTACGGGTGTGAGTTTGATAAATCCATGCCTTCATTCCAGGCCATGAAGTCTTTTATCGACTTCCTTTACAGCTTTGCAGAGCATTCTGCCATCGATCGCGGGGATGTGAAGTCCTACTTCTACTAAGAATTCAATTTGACACATAGAGCATAGAGAAAAGGTCTGCTTCGGCAGGCCTTTTTTCATGCCCATAACTTCATAAAACCCTACAAAAATGGTAGTTTTTACGGGCTTATGAAAGTCGCTATTTTGGGCTCCGGGCCCTTGTCCATTGAGATGGCCCTGTACCTCCATCAGTTGGGGGCAGAGGTTAAAATGTTCTGCCGTGAAAGACTCGGTGGAGCTGTTCGTAAAATGAGCTCGCTGATGCCTGAGCTCTCTATGGAACATCCTTACAAAGACATCACAACTGAAACGGCCAGAACTCAAATTGGATTTGCTGGAGATCTTGAAAAAGTTCCAACAGTGGCTGAATTTTGGAATGATTATCTGGCCCAAGTGATTGATCACTCAGTACTTCCATCTTTGGTTCAAAAAGGTGAAGTCCTAAGAGTTCACAAAAGATTTTTGAATCCAGAAGAAGAAGTGGAAGGGCGCAGCCGATTGGCCGATCTTTTTCGCGTGATCTGGAAGTTTGATCCAGGTTCTGTTCTCAAAGACTCCATGAAAGAGAATCCTGAACTTTTTAACAAACTCGGTGAAACAGTTGTGGCCAGTCTTGAGAAAGGTTATGAGAAGTTTGAGGATTTTGATTTGGTGATTGATGGAAGAGGTGTTCTATCGAGTCCTTTGCCAATGGGTCCTTCTCAAACAGAAGCATTGAATGAAATTCAGCTTCGTGAAACTGGAAATATTCATTACGGTTTTCACTCACTCGAAAATGCCGATAGTATTCTAGAAAAAAGTAAAAGCTTGTGCATCGTGGGCTCTGGTGTAACGGCTGCCATGTGGCTTCTCAAAGCATCCGAGTGGATGAAAAATCCTGAGCACAGTATTTCATTGGTAAGTACTGAGGGAGTAATCTTTCAAGGAATGTTTGCCAATCCTTCGCACCGAGATCTGAGTTATAAGCTCAATAAGTATCTTGAAGAAATGCTTTTGGATTACGAAAAGGCCTGCGAGGCTTATCAAAAAGAAATCCACGCATGGAGAGATCTCGATTCACATGTCAGAGCAAAAACACCGCAGCCTCAAGAGCCTGTGCCTCGTTTTGATGTTTATCATGGATGTAATGTTTCTGCCGTTGATCGTTTGCTTGACCGCGAAGGACTTTTTGTAACCTGTGAAACAGTGGACTTCAGAGGTGAACGTAGACAAATTGAACTTAAGACTCTGGGATGTGACAGCATTATTGTTTGTACCGGATACGTTCTTGACCAGAGTATGAGTCGAGGACTCCGAACACATTTTCACCACCACGGAAAATCATCCGAGTGTGAAGAAGGGACACATCCTGAAGCGGGATTTTATACTCTAGGTGCTCGAAAAAGTGGTGATCGTTATGACCTTAAAGAAGGTCTGGCCCAACTGCCTCAAATTGAAAAAAATATACTTTCATTCTTTTCCAGAAGTGAGGGGGATCAGTGAGAATCATCTTGATGTTGATCCTTTTAGCTTTCATTTCTTGTACGACAAACACTCGTGAACAAGAAGGTTTCGAGAGAAGAAATCTTGAAGAGTATTTTCAAAGCAGTGGCGTTGTGAAGTACTTTCTTCCTGATCTTCCAGATTGGGCCAATAGTAATGTGACTGGGAAATGCATGAGAAAGACTCCAGTTCGTTATTTTAATTACAAACATCTTATGGAGAGCTTCGCTCTTGATTATGAAAAATCTGTACAGTTCCAATACATGTTCAATATCGAAAGCCGAAAGCTCAAACTCGAAGTCTCGGCAGAATACCTTCCGTTGAAAGATGAAGAGAAGACTTTTTACATGGTCTCAGATCGTATCCAGGCCGGAATTTATGCTTTCATGCCTCCTAAATTCAAACGAATTAATTTGATTTGGATTGATCCTGCTTTGAGTTCTGACAAAGAGATGGCTTCTCTTAGAAAATTGATGAATGGCCCTCAAATGGATCTTGGACATCCCGTTTTCATCTCCCTTTGCTTAAGTGGAAAAGAGTTGGGCGAGTTTGTTAGAGAAAACAAATTTAGAGACGGTATCCGTTTCATCCCACACACAATGTTTTCTCCTTTTAATGACAAAAAAGAAATTAGCCCGATTCTTCATTTGAATGTCACGGCACTTTTTAAATCAGAACAACAATTGTATTTATATTTACCCAAACTTAAAGATCGCCCAAATGAGATTGCAGGTGATTTGAAGCTCGTTACGTACTGAGGAGGTAGTCATGTTTGGTATGGGAACAAAGAAAAATGAACACAAAGAAGATCTTGATAGAATCAAGGCACACTTCAAAACAAATATGGGAGAGTTCGACGTTGAACTATACGCCAAAGAATGCCCAGAAACAGTTTGGAACTTTGTAAACCTTGCAGAAGGCAGACAAGAAACCAAAAAGGGTGGGCCATTTTATAATGGATTGATTTTCCACAGAGTCATCAGTGGATTCGTTATTCAAGGTGGATGTCCTGATGGTTCAGGAATGGGCGGACCAGGTTATAGATTCCAAGACGAGTGTACTCCTGAACTCAGACATGACTCAGAAGGAATTCTTTCTATGGCCAACGCAGGTCCTGGAACTAATGGAAGCCAATTCTTCATAACTCTCGGGCCAACACCTCACTTGGATGGAAGACATACTGTTTTTGGAAAAGTTATTGATGGAATCGATGTTGTGAGAGCTATCGGAACAACCAGAACCGGTCAAATGGATAGACCAGTTGAAGATGTGGTCATGGAAGAAGTGACGATCATCAGGGACTAAAAATGTATTTTGAAGAAGAAGAAAATAAAGGCAGACTCGTTCTCTCTTTAGCCAAAGCATGTGGAAGAATGTCGGAAGCAATTATTCCCGTTCTTTTGATTCAGTTCTTGGTGTTTTATCTTCCTTTTCAAAACAGCGAAAAATTTATCACTCTGGTCTGGGGAAATCATTTCACGGACCAGGGATTCTTTGCCTTTATTAAAGATCCTTCTTTTTATCCCTTCTTCTTTGTTGGTTCTCTTGTGAGTTTCTGGTTTGCCAATCTCGCGAAAGGTGAAATCCCAACATTTGATCGAATTCTTAGATGGAGAAATTTCTCGGTATGGCTGATTTTCTTTTTGTTGTGGAAATCTGCAAGCTTTATGACAACTGAATTCTTCTCAATTTTAGCATCGTCTAGTGAATCTGTATTGGTCGCTCCATTGTCAGAAGCATTCAATCGTCTTTATGCCTTCATGCTATTTCCATTTCTCTTTGTAGTTTTGACTGAAGACTGGTCTTTTAGAGACTGCTGGACCCATTACTTGGAAACCATGAGAGGGCATTGGCGTGAGTTTATCTGGTTATGTTTGGTCCTTTCGGCCTTTAGCTTGGTTTTTTCTGATGCCAGATTAAGTGATGGGGCGTTTGCCATGAGAAACATGCTCTCATTTTTTGAAGCCTTGATGCTCTATCCATTATCAGTGTTGACCGTATTCAATTACTTTCTGATCGTGGAAGGGAAACCGTTAGTAGGCAGACGTTACTCATTCTTGGGTGCGTAGATAATTTTAATTCTTTCAATATCTTTGGTACTTAATGAGTGTCGGTTCACCGGATAAGGTGAGCCTTCTGCATTTACCATGGCATAATCCCCCGGAGTAATGGAGAAAGCTTCAGGAGGGTAGAGCATGATTGATGTGAAATCAAAACCAGTTTGTAGAATTTTTTGATTGCTTGATTTGATCTTCTTGAACTGAAGATGAAACTCTTCATCAATATTTTGCCACAGGACCATCAGGTGCTTGTCTCGATCTTCCCGATTCTGTTCATGTAAAAAACCTAGTGTATGCATCATCTCATGAATAACTTTGCCTTTGTCACAACCAACTGCCAGAAGAATTTTTTGAGCACCACCAATCATGCCAAGGTTTGAAAGGCAGTTCTCAGTACCTTGTGAAAAGATCACATAATTTTTATCTTCAGGAACCCTTGCTACAAATCTAATTGGAGTTTTTTTGGCATATTCTTCGATCGCCATTTTTACTGCGCGTTCTTCATCAGTGCCTTGAAGTTCGGGGGCAATCTGAAAAGGGACTTTCCCATTTGGCCAGAATTTCGGTGCTGGAAGAATAAGAGGCTCGCCACTTTCTTGAATTTTTTTGAGATCTTTTAAGTCAGCAACAATCAAATCACCGTGAGACACGATGACTTCATCTTCTACAAAAACTGTAGCTTGACCGATAAGAATTCCTCCGTCTTCTGTCATAGGAATAAAGGCATCCGGATCTTGTAGGGACTGAGCTGTTAGAGAAGCATCTCTACCGAGAGGGGGCGAGGTGATTGATTTCTTTGTCGCTGTTTTTTGTGTCTGAGGTTTTACAACCTCTGGTTTCTTTTCAGGTACGGGAGTAACAACAACTTGAAATTCAGGTTTTACATCTGGACCCGTCGGATGAGTGTTGATCTTTTGGTAGTAGCGAACTCCAATCAAAACCAGTAACAAGGTAGCGGATAGGAGTGCAACTCTTTTCATAATTAGAAAGTGCCGGGCTCGATTTTATCCACCATCAGTTGGATATACTCATTTCCATTGAAACGGTTGATACCAAGAGTGAAAAAAGCACATAGTTCATTACCTGGAATCGTCTGGTTTCTGAAAAGTTCTTCTGGATGGAGGGCTTCCCATTTTCCAATATAGTTAAAGCTGATTCCACGAAGACGAACATTTGGGTTTTCCAAACTTGAGAAGTTCCAACGAACGTGAACATCTTTTAATAGGTCATAAGACTCAAGTCTGAAACCTTTCATTTTGAATACAGGTTTTTCATTGCCCATACCAAATGGCTCAAGGAGCTCGAGTTGTTTGACCAAAGCTGGATTTACATCTTCAGGTTTGATTTCAACGTCGTATGTTTCAGTTACAGTTCTTTCAATTTGAGGAACATTCTCCAGTGCCTTATTCAGACGCTCTTTCAATATTGGAAGGTTTTCAACTTTCATTGAAAGTCCAGCCGCAGCTTTATGACCGCCAAACTTTACGAAAAGTTCTGAATTGGCATTCAAAAGATCGAAGATGGATAGGTTCCCTGCTGATCTAGCAGAGGCCTTGATGATTCCTTCATTTTCAGAATCCGTAAAAACAATGGCCGGCATTTTGAAGTTTTCAACCATCTTAGAGGCCACAATTCCGATCACACCTTCGTGCCATTCAGGATCATAAACAACGCAGATATTGGTATCGTCATTCAACTCTTTTAAAAATTGTTCTTTGGCAGAATTGAAAACTTCCGCCTGAATGAATTTTCTTTCTTTATTTGATATCTCAAGGTGATTGTAGTTTTCAAAAGCCTTGGTGCTGTCATCACAAATCAAAAGTTCCAGTGCTTTCTCTGGATGATCAAGACGTCCCTTAGAGTTGATCATAGGTCCTAGATGAAAAGAAAGTTTTTCCGAAGGAATAACATTTAAAGCTCTGTCTTCTTTACTGAAGAAAATTCTAATACCTGGATATTGAGTATCTTTGATTTGTTTCATTCCGTGTCTGACAATTTTCAGATTCACTGGAGTCAGTTTCGCCAAATCGCAAATCGTTCCAATGGCGGCAAACTGGAGAAGTGGATATATGGAAGGACATTGTCTTCCCATGGAATCAAGTTTGTTTTTAACTGCAAGGCAAACAGCAAAGGCCACTGTCACTCCAGCAAGTGGCCTGAGAGGAGAATTGGTTGGTTCGTCTCTTCTATTAGGATTAACGACTGCATAGGCCGGAGGCATTTCATCTCTGGCATCTTTGTGGTGATCAGTGATGATCAAATCAAGTCCACGTTCTTTTGCATATTCAGCAGCTTCATTATTGGTGATTCCGCAATCAACAGTAATTAAAAGTTTGATGCCTTCACTCTGGGCCTTGTCTATTGAACTTGGATGAATCCCATAACCTTCAACAAAGCGACTTGGTTGAATGGTTGATACTTCAAGACCGAACATTTTGAAGAAATGATAAAAGAGCGCGCAACTGGTTGTTCCATCCACATCGTAGTCACCATAGATACCGATCTTTTCACCATTATCCATTGCTTCGATAATTCGAGTCGCAGTTTTATCCATATCATTCATCATCGTTAGGTCAGGCAAGGCCTTAAGATCCCAAGAGAGAAACTCTTGAATCTCTTCTGGACCCATTCCTCGTTTCTCAAATAGCTTGAGGATAACTGGGTGGAATTTAATGGAATTTTCTTTGGTTTCAATGTGTGTTTGTGTGTCGCTCATTTTGTTACGATAGCACACGAGGATCAAATGGTCGTTAGAAGCTTCATATGGCGCAAGACGTAAAGGTCTTGGATTTACGTCATTTTAAGGAAAAAATCTTACCAAATAACGTTGTAGCCCTTCACCAAATCGTCTTCATGAAGCTCATGAGCTTCGCAGAATAGTTGCTTGAATTCTTCTGTGTTTTTGGCGTGAACTTTATTGAAGTAATTGCTTGGTAGAAAAGATTTTTTACAATCCGTACATCTTTCAGGCTCTTTGTAGGCTTCATTAAGATGTCCGCAAACATGACATTTTTTGATGAGAAGGGACGTGGACTTAATTGAGTATGTTGCTTTGTTATTCATTTTAGATTCCTAAAATCGGCGTAAAGCGTGCCGTAGGGTGATGCATTTCGATAGTGAATGCGCCCAGTAATTAACTTTTCGTTTTTTACTACGGGTTCTTTAGGAAAAAATTTCCGGAAGGAAATCGTAAGGTATATGTGGTCCT
>SBGE01000026.1 GCA_006226755.1 Deltaproteobacteria bacterium
CTTAAGGGTTGTCAGGAATATGGCTGTGTTTATCTCCATGCCATTGGTGGAGCAGCGCAAGTTTTGGCAGAAAAAATCAAGTCAGTTGATAATGTCTATTTGAAAGAGCAGTTTGGTTCACCTGAAGCCATTTGGGAACTTTCTGTTGAAGATTTTCCTTGTGTTGTCACAATGGACAGTCATGGAAATAGCCTTCATGAAAAAGTTGAAGGTGAGAGTACTGAAATTTTCAAAACATTGATTTAAGGAAAAAGATGAAACGCTATTTGATCACGAGTGCACTTCCCTATGCCAATGGACCACTCCATTTCGGCCACCTCGCAGGTGTTTACCTTCCTGCTGATGTCTTCTACCGTCATACGAAGCTGATGGGACGAAAAGCAATTCATATTTGTGGTTCTGATGAGCATGGTGTGGCGATCATGCTTAATGCTCAAAAGGCAGGTAAGGATTATAAGTCCTATGTGGATGAATGGCATGCTTCTCATAAGGCCTTGTTTGATAAATTCAAAGTAACTTTTGATTTCTTTGGGCAGACATCAGCTGATTATCATGCTGAAGAAGTTATTCCTTGGTTTAAAGCGATTCATGAGAAAGGTCTGATTGGTACTAAAGATAGCCAGCAACTCTATTGCAATGACTGTACAAACCATCTTCCTGATAGGTTTGTGAAAGGTGAGTGTTATAGCTGTGGGTATGAAGACGCTAGAGGTGATGAATGTCCTAACTGTGGTATTATCATTGACCCTGTTCGTTTGAAAAAGCCAGTCTGTCAGATCTGTGGAAGTGGAAATATCGAAGAAGTCACAGTTACTCAGTATTACCTTTTACTTTCCAAGTTCGAAAAAGAATTCAAAAGCTATTTGGAAGGAAGAAAGCCAATTTGGAGAAAAACAGTGTTTCCTTTCGTTGAGTCTCTTATTAAAGAAGGTCTCCACGATCGTGCTATCTCAAGAGATCTTGATTGGGGGATTGATGTTCCTCTAGAAGAAGCATCAGGGAAAAAACTCTATGTTTGGTTTGATGCTCCTATTGGCTATGTTTCAAATACCAAAAAAATGCTACAGGAAAAAGGAAGTGATGAGGATTATCTCAAAGATTGGTGGTTAAACCCTGATTCTGAAATTGTTCATTTCATCGGTAAGGATAACATCATATTCCATTGTATTATTTTTCCTTGTATGTCGATGGCCTCCGGAAGAGCTCTTCCCGCTACCGATGTCCCGGCCAACCAGTATTTGAACTTGGAAGGAAAACAGTTTTCTAAATCTGCAGGATGGTATGTCGATGCAGAAGAAGCTGTCGAAAAGTTCGGTCCAGATTCACTTCGTTATTACCTGTTCTCTATTCTTCCTGAAGGAAGTGACTCAAGTTTTACTTGGGAAGGTTTTCAGGCAAGAGTAAATGGAGAGCTCGCAAACAATATAGGAAATTTAGTAAATAGATGTCTTAAGTTTTGGGCAAAAAATTGGGCCGATGGACTTCCATCTTCAGCTTTCCAAGGATTTTTTGACAGTGAAGCTGAAAAGAAGTTTATTTCAACAATCAAAGAGCTTCACACTCTTCTAGATAATAAACAAATCAAGAAGGGGCTTGAGACCTTGATGGCCCTAGGTCAAGATGTGAATACATATTTTTCTGATAAAGCTCCTTGGGCTGAATTTAAAACAGATCCTGAAGCAGCTTCAAAAACTATTGCAGAAACAGGTTTGCAGATCATGGTTCTTGGAATTCTGTTTGAACCATTCTTGCCGGATCTCAGTGCAAATATTCTCTCTCTATTTGGGGATAAATTGAGTGAAGATATCAAGACTTCAATATATCAAGGTAATTTGTCTTGTTTGAGAGATTTTGTATCAAGTGGCTATAGTTTGACAGGTAAGCCTGATGCTTTAGTTCCTAAAATTGAAGATGCTGTAATCGCTACATTGAAAGAAGAATTGGTAAATAAAGGATAAGTAATGAATGAAACTTTGATGTGGAAACCAAGTCTAGATAGACAGGAAAAAGCCGACATTCGAAAGTTTCAATCTTATGTTGAATCCAAGACAGATCTATCTTTTGATAGTTATATTCAGTTCCATGAATGGTCTGTAAAAGAGCCTGGTACTTTCTGGTCATTTTTGATGGATTATTACAAAGTCAAAACGAATGGATCTAAAGACCCTGCAGTAACTGATCTTGCTTTTTCTAAGTTTGGCTGGTTTGAAAATCTCAAACTTAATTTTGCCGAAAATCTACTTAAAAACGGAAAAGATAATCATATCGCATTGAACTTTGTTCATGAATCAGGTCTTAAAAAGGAAATATCTTATTCGTCTTTAAGAGGAATGGTTGGAAGCCTTCAAACTGCCCTAAAAGGGACGCTCTCTCAGGGGGATGTCCTGGCCTGTTATATGCCAAATATTCCAGAAACTGTCGTTTCTATGTTAGCCGCCACTTCACTTGGTGGAGTTTTCACTTCAACTAGCAGTGATTTTGGTGTGAATGGAGTCCTCGATCGTTTTGGGCAAAGCCGTCCAAAGGTCCTTGTTGCAGCAGTTGGTTATGAATACAATGGTAAGTATTTTGATCTCACCGATAAGATTCTGGAATTAGAAGATAAACTGGATTCCATCGAAAAAATTGTTCTAGTCGATTTTATGAATAAAGGAGTTGATCTTTCCAAATTCAAGAAGGCCTGTCTTTTCGAAGACCTTGTGAATGATCAAGTTCAACCAGAATTTACAGAGACATCTTTTCAAGCACCACTTTATATCATGTATTCCAGTGGGACGACTGGTAAACCTAAGTGCATCGTTCATAGTGTAGGGGGAACACTTCTCCAACATGTAAAAGAATTGGGCCTGCATACAGATTTGGATGAAAATAAGAATATTTTCTATTTCACGACTTGCGGTTGGATGATGTGGAATTGGTTAGTTTCCTCTCTCTATTTTGGTGCCAAGATCACTCTCTATGAAGGGAGTCCAGGTTATCCAAGCTTAAAAGATTTCTTTTCCATAGTTGATCGTGAAAGAATCGATATCTTTGGAACATCTCCCAAGTTTCTTAGAGCACTTGAGGATTCCGGTTATGATAATGATCTTTCTTTAGAATCTCTAAGTACAATTCTCTCAACTGGTGCACCCTTACTGCCTGAACAATTCGATTTTGTTTATGAAAAAGTCAAAAAAGACGTTTGTTTATCATCTATCTGCGGAGGGACAGACATTATAGGTTGTTTCTTTCTAGGTAACCCAACTTTGCCGGTTTATCGAGGGGAGATTCAAGCACTTGGTCTTGGGATGGACGTGAGCTGTTACGATGATCAAGGGAACGAGATTTTTAACCAAGAAGGTGAGCTGGTTTGTAAGAAATCATTTCCTTCGAGACCAATTTATTTCCTCGATGACAAAAGCAATGAAAAAATTAAAAAAGCCTATTTTGAGAAGTTTCCGGGGGTGTGGCATCACGGGGATTTTATCACGCTTACTGATAGAAAAACGGTTAAAGTCTTTGGAAGAAGTGATGCTACTCTCAATCCAGGTGGAGTGAGGATTGGTACTGCGGAAATTTATCGTCAAACCGAAACGCTTCCTTATTTGTCTGATTCTCTTTGTGTAGGTCGTCCTTTTGATGGTGATGTCGAGGTCGTTTTATTCGTTAAAATGGCAGAGAATCAATTATTGGATGAAGATAAGATCAAAGAAATCAAGACTCAGATAAGAAAGAATACCACTCCAAGGCATGTTCCGGCCCATATTTGGGCGGTCAATGATATTCCCTATACTCGATCGGGGAAGAAGATGGAGCTGGCCATAAGCCGAATCCTTCAAGGTAAAGAGATTACCAATAGAGAAGCCGTCGCTAATCCTGAATGTTTGGAAGAATATCAGCAGTTTTCTGTTTGATTACAGAGTTCCAGTTGGGGTGAGAATCTGTCTTTCGTGATTGTGGCCAATTGGTTCTTTGATCGTTTTATTCCAGGTCCTGATCATTTCACCGGTTTCTGAATCAACCCAGGCATTAAAGCTGGTCGTCTCATCTCCTTCTAGAAGGTATGTGATCGTAACATGCTCCATGAGTCGGCCTTTGCCTTTTTTGATTTCAACGACACTTTTGTTCTTTTTCACCATAACCTTAGCATCTGGTTCCTGGAATCTTAGGAGAGAATTTCCTAGTTTTTCTTTCCAGTCGTCATGATAAGAATTAGTCCATTTAAGGTGTTTTGTATTGGCATCAACTTCGCCTGTAATTTCTCTACCGGCCAGCATTTTAACTTTGCTGGCTTTTGGAGAAAGACTTGAAGGTTTTCTTTTTATATCTTCTTTATCAGGTACTCTGGCCTGCTTGAGTTCCTTTTCAGTGCTATCCCAAAAAACGACTTGTTTATTGTCATTTTTCGCTTTGGAATAGGTATGCCATTCTTCTAGATGCTGGTCTGAGCTGTATTGATGAATTTTGTAAATGGCCGACACCAAAAGAATAAATAATGTCAGAAGGCTGGCTTTTTTCATTAGTCGATCACAGTAAATTGAAAGTTGATGATTTTAAATGGTTTCCCACCACTGAATTCATAATCCAGGTAATCATCAAATGTTGAACCAATTTTTTCTTCCCAACAGTCTTCGCAGTTAACAAATCTTGTTCTGAAACGACAGTTAAATGTTGTTCCTGGTGGAATCCATGGACTGACTTCAAAGAAGATAATATTGTGGAACTGAAAAGGAGGTGAGCCACCGTTGTCTCCAACCATGGTGTTACCCCAAGTTTTCTGCGGGTCCATTTTCGAATACCAAGCTGAATCAGCACCTTTGATAGCTCTGATGAAGCAATCGTGAGGGCTGTCAGCTCCTCCAAGACAATTGTCGGCTTCCAAATTCAATTTTGTTCTGAGCTCTTCTTGAAGGGCCCATTTTGTTGAGTTCGTGTCATTAATTTGAACCATACAAACTGGTGCCAATTGTTCTGCAGTTTCGTCACCATTTTCTCTGGTGATATATTTACATTCACCAGCAGTGGCGCCACCTTCTGTCGAGGTATCTGCTCCACCTTCTGCAATGATTGGAAACTCATCACCAAAGTTATTACAAAATTTTCCTTGTTTGTAAGGTTTTGTGATGGCGGTGTCTTCCCATTTCACATGATCCCAATCATTGGCCAGAACCTGTATCCCGGCCATTGGAGTGTTTGAGTTATTATAGAGATTCAGTGCCAGGCCAACGACTTCACCCGGACTAATCTTTGCGTTTCCATTGTTGAATTTCAACTCGCTATCAATGAGAGGAGAAGGTTTGATATCGGGATTATTCTTCAAAGCATTATTGATATCCGCCCTTCTATCAAAAACAAAGGCCTTTGATGCATTTTCTCTCGGATCAAAAATGAGTAAGTCTTTCGGTACAAGAGATGATTTTAATCTATTGGTTGGAATCACCTGTCTTTCACTAGTTCTTAAACTTGAGACAGCATTACCTTTGTCGTTATAGGATCTGAATAAAAGAAGGCCGTAACTATCGATGAGTTTTTCCAATCTGTCTTGGCCGTATACGCCACCATTACACAGATTGAGAGCTGGATTACCCATCAGTCTCATGGTGTATTTTGATAGCGTTTGTAAGAACTGACGATAGGTGATCGGCTTAACATGTCTGATCCAATCTGTTGAATGATCTGCAGAATGGTTAACATATCCAAGTCCTCTGGTGTCTCCACCTCTTGATGTCCTATCTCCAAGCTCTGCCAACGATTCCATTACCAATTTCATGACGTAATTGGCAGCCGTTTGCTTGTCCATTTTACAACCGTCTGTACTTTCAAAATCTTCGGCCAAAGCGACAAGAAAATGTGAGAAGATTTGTCCCGCCTGGTGGCGATATTCATTGATTGAATTAGGATCATTAGGATCGTAATTCAAATACTGTGGATACATGAGTCTTGAGTCTTCATTTGGAGCGAGACCAGCTACGTGCATAGGCTCTCTTTCACTCATAGGTCTGGCTGCATTATTGAATCGACCAAGGGCCCATTCACCAAAAACAGTTCTTAGTTCCTGAACATAACTGACAAAGTCGGCGAGACCTTCACCAAGTGCTCCTGCTTCATCATAATAGAAGTAGCCAAAAGAGATGGCCTCAGAAAGACTAGCTGTTTTGTTTCTAGAATTCAGCATGATATCAATCAGTCCGTGACCTAGTTCGTGATAAATGACCGTGTCATCCTGAGCAAACTTGACTTGATCCTTGAAAACGGCATCGTAGCCCAGACAAATTGTAAAATTAGCAGGACTATATTCGGCGTTGTTTTCGAGTTCACAGTCAGAAAAGGCCCTAAGCGTCTGAGTATCAGCACCTAGTTTCCAGTGACCATTATTATCAAAAATATATTTCGGTATGGCCGTATCATAAGAACTGAATGGTTGAGGAGAATCAACATCCCCCCAGGTATGGTTGTACAGGGTTTTAATATTGTTATGGAAGTGATCCAATCTCTTATTGATGTGGTAGTGAGTATTCACTTGTAGGAACTCTGGTGAAGTGACAGGGAATGCCCACTTTGAAGTTGGAGAATTGAACTGGGTAGCATTTCTGTTTTGGGTTACTCTCACACATTCATTAATTAATCCCTTACCAATGTTTGAGAGTTGTTCACCACATTGACTTGTCAGGAATTGGCCATTTTCAATTTTTACTGGAGTTCTTTGAATATAAAGAGAGAGATTGGCATCATAGGATAAATTAGGATTCTTAGAAGCGATGATAGGGTTATCCTGAAGGACACGTCCTTCTCCTGGTCCAACGCTAGTAGGAGAGTTGGACGAAGCTCCTTGAGTTTTTCTTTGTGAATTAGCACTATCTGTGACACAAGAAGAGAGAAAAAAGGCAAAGAACACCACACCAAAGCAAGTCATGCTTTGAAACAAGCGTTTCTTAAATGGAGATTCAATTCCTTTTATAATCTCTTTCCCCAACTGTTCCGGCTTATTGGTACGGGATCTTGCGGCTTACGTACTACCAATCCCAGTTGCCGGAATCTCCTCAAATTATTGCATGGCCCCAGTATTACCGAGTGGCATAGCTCCAGTGGCCATATCAAATTCACTAAGATCGATACCCATGAAGTTTCTTCCGTTAGCGGCAGTCGCTTCACAAGAGTCATTTGCATTTTCTCCAATATTTGACCAGTCTTGAGCAGAGGCAATACCTCTACCTTTGTCTAGATTCGTAAGAAGAGTATTTGCTCTTGATGTGACAGAAAGTCTTGAGTCAACACCATTTTTCTCATTAACTTCAAGCTCTTTTTGATGCTTGCTTCGACATTCTTCCTGGTCAGCGACAGGTTTTGCTGCACAGATTCTCTCTGTAACATTTCTAGCTTCTTGGTCCATGTTTTTACAAAGATCTTGATTGCTGTCTCCTTCAGAAGCAGGAGCTCGGGTTAAATCTTCGTCTTTAATGGCATCGACTGCAGTCTTTGCTCTATCAACCTGAGCGACAAGATCGCTAAAAGGATTATCCGATAGGGCAGCTTTGTGATCAGCAAGAACGCCAACTAATTTATCTTTTTCACTAACTAGTTTCGATCTTTGATCTCTATAAGCTTGAGTCGCTGTTTTAATCGAAGAGACATGTGTTGCAATATTACCCTCTGGGATATTGAATGGAGCAGCTCTTAGCTTTTCTTTGATCTTGTCATCACTGATCAAATCACCTTTCTCATCCAGAATTTCAAGATCTTTATAAGATTTACTTATTGTTGAAGCACTATCTCCGCTTCCAGTTGTAAGCGAAAAAACAGAATCTAGTAGTTTGTCTTTGTTTTGTCGATAAGCAAGATGAGCTGCATTGTAGTCAGTTAAGGCCTTGGTCATAGCTTCGTTTCTGTTGGCCAAGCTCACTCCATTTGCATTTATATTTTGTGGAAGTGTGCCATTGTCAAACTGTGAAATGATACCTTGAATTGCTTCAATATCTTTCGCATTCGGACTAGCGGCATCTGAGCCAGCTGTACTACGACCAAGCTTTCTGTTGATTTCTTTTAGGTTGTCTTGTGCTTCAGTTTTAGTCTTTGATCTTGAGAAGATATCAATCAAACCAGAGAATTTCTTCTTGGCATCTTCGTTACCTTCAACTGCAGACTTCATGTTTTGCGCCAGCTCTTGGATTTTGCTTGATGGCGCAGCACCTTCTGGTTTCAGACCATGAAGTTTTGTCGCATTTTGAATATAATCTGCATAATCGCTGTTTGCTACCTCTTTGGCAATTGAACTTAGTGGAGTATCTGAGTCTCCAGCAAGAACGTGGGCCTTGATTGCATCTTTGTGTTTAGCAATATCAGCAGGGAGCTTCTCAAGAAGATTAGATAGAGTCTGACTCTTGATTTCATCCCAAGTTTTCTTTCCACACATTTTTTGAATTTTTGGAGTTTTATCTTCATCTTCGTCTTCATCACCATTCTTTCTACCTTCACAAACATTGGTGTAGGCATCGAGTGATCCTTTGACGTCACCTGTAACGTGCGCAGCGATTTTATTTGATTCTTCGTAAAGATCTTCAACCTTTCCACAACCAGCTGCAGGGGAGAGGTTTTTCAAACGCTTGTACTTGTCACAAAAGTTTTTAACATCTTGCTTAGCTTTTGCAGCATCTTGTTGTTTCTTGGCATCAGCTGCAGCAACTTGTTGTCTGAAAGCTTTTTCTGTCGCTTTACATTTGGCAGAGAAGGCCTTCCATTTAGACTGGTTTTGCTTGATGGCATTACCTTGTTCACTAGCATACTTACTGATAACGTCTTGGATTTTACCTTTTTGCTCAGTAAGTTGTGCTTTTAGAAGTTCAATTTTTTGTGGAAGAGCTTCAAGAGATTTGAGATCTCCGCCACCGATCAAATCAATACCAAATTTGTTACCTGGATCATTTGCACCCATCATCGGAGGCATTGCTACAAATAGATCTTTAGGGAAGGTGTAGTTAGCACCAGGAAAAAATCTTTTGATACCTTCAGACGTGGCCATAACTTGGTTTTGTACTTCTTTAAGAATCGCTTCTTGACGAGCAACTAGTGTTCCAACATTTGCGTTGTACAATTGTGCTTTAGATTTTAACAAAGCACTTTTCTGTTCAACTTTACCTTTAAGGTCACTGTAACACTTGTTAACTTGTCCAGAACATTGTTGAGCATGGGCCATACAAAAGCTTGCAGACTTAGGAGACATCATATCTCCACTACACATTCCTGGACCAGCTTTAAGTTTGGCTCCATTACAGTTCATAAGAGAATCTGAAATAGAACTTGCTGCATCAGCAACAAAGGCATCATGTTTTTTCTTGAGTTGATCAAGATAGCTTTGAACTCTTTCAACTTTCTTCTTCATGGAAACACCCTGAGCAGAAGTTGAGAAAGTATTATCTTGTGTGAACTGTTCCTGACAGTTCTTTACTGTTTCCATATAAAGTTCATATGGAGTTGCAGTTTTAGTTTTTGCCTGACCATCTTGATAAGTAATGGTGACTTCACCACGTCCAGAGTACTGAGAATCAAGGGCCTTAATCTGAGCAAGTTTATCTTCAATCATATTGTCTTGATTTAAGATATTTTGAAGTGCTTCACGGTATTTTGAAACCGCATTCCCTGAATTCGCGCCACGAATACTTCTTTGTTGAAGTCCATTGAGAATTTCACCAGCACTAAGACCAAGTGAAGTACTGCCAGATCCTGTCACACATTCATGAACATATTTCTTTTGATAAAAGACTTTTGCCCCAGCTCTAAATTCTTCAAAATCAACTTTGAAGTTTTTATCAAAACGAGGCATCTCAAAATCAATTCCAGTCTTTTTAATATCTGAAGAAATTTGTTCTCTATATTTTTGTAGAGAAGCTACTTCTCCTTGGAAAGTTTCAGAAACTCTCTTCACCATGTCTGCGTTGAGGCCTCTGATGTCCTTAGCTGTCAGGTCAAAGTTATCAATACCGTCTGAATTCATTTTCTTGACCATCTTGTTTACAAGTTGATCAATATCTTTTTTGTAGACTGCTTGGTTGTTAATGAAGTCTGTTGCAGCACCTCTTACAGAAGAATCCATTTTTGCTTGTAGTCCAAGAAGACCCTTCCCTTTGGCCAATTGGTTTAGAGCGGCAGGGCCACCCATGATGTTTTGACAATCTGTAGAGAATGAACTGGCAAGATCGCTCTTTTTGGCTTCAAGACTTCCGTTTTGACCACCATTCAGTTCTTGATTCACACCTTCCATTTCATCAAGAAGTTTTTTATTTTGATCACGGAAGAGTTGCATTTCTTTTCTGATTTTATTTTGAAATGCAGTTAGTGCATTCAGCTTGTCTTGCATGTCGGCATCAGTTCTTTTCGCAGACTCTTCAATACACTGAAGACCTTGTGGGAAAGGTGTATTCTGTGCAGGTGAAGACATTCTGGTGTAAAGGTCGTCATATTTGAAAGCGAGTTGTTGATAACCTTGAATGGCACCAAGTTGCATAGGGTTTTGGACTTGTTCACAAACTCCTTCTGGAGGAGCATTGAATGATTGTGGAACCTGACATTGGGGAAAGAATCTAGCAGGTACCAGTTTTGGTTGTAGTTGTTGTTGAATAGCAGCTTGTTGCATAAGAGCAGCATTTTGCATTTTAACGTTCATCATCTGTTGACCAATCATTTTTGTGGCCCCGATGATCGCACCGCCAATATTGTTTTCTGATAGCGCTTCATTGGCCTCAACCTTTGGAGGAAGTGACCAAATGGTAAGTGAAACCACCAGAGTGTGAACAACTAACGTGTGTGTGAACTTTTTAAACTTTCCCATAGTTCTATCCTTAATATGTACGTTCCGCTAAAAACCCAGCTTATCTTTAGTCTTTTCGGCACTTTTACCCTCTAAATTAAGCCTGGATGCAGTGCGCATATGACTATTTTAGGTCGGAGCTGAGTTAGAACCAATAAAATAGGACGATTGGCCAAAGAACTTGGCAAATTGGAGCTTTCCGGTAGAATTTAATATGTAATTCCAATAAGTTTTAAGTATTTTGGTCAATTCCATTGAGATGAGCTGAGTTTGATCGAATGCCAACCAGGATGGTCAATAAATTGGAATTATAAGGTAATCTATTGAAATTACATATTAAGACAGCCTCTATTCCAAGACGACTAAGTGCCTTAATTCTGGATTATTGTCTGGGATATACTTTGTTCTACTACCTTTATAGCTTCG
>SBGE01000223.1 GCA_006226755.1 Deltaproteobacteria bacterium
TGCAAAGGTTTGAGTGCTATGATCTCGGAAACTTTTTCTGCCGTCAGTGCACCAATACAATATGCTGCCCTTGAAGCCTACTGCGGCGACTACGATCTCATGAGTTACGTTAAGCAATGTACTAAGATACATAAGGCATGTGGAGAGTATCTTCATACTCGCTTTGTTGAGATGGGGCTGAATTGTCCGAAACCAGAAGGGGCCTTTTATTTGTTCCCTGATTTTCAAAATTATAAAGAGAAGTTGGCCTCTAGAGGAATCAAGGGCTGTAAAACTTTGGCGACAGAGCTTTTAGATAAAGCAGGAGTTGCACTATTACCGGGGTCAGATTTTTATTACCCGGAAAAGGCCATGGGCTGTCGAGTCGCAACTGTTGATTATGACGGTGACTGGGTTTACCAAAAGTCCTTGGAGCCTCTTCATAATCCTCACGTCAATCAGCATTCGCTTGATCAGAATTTTGTAGAGGAGCATTGTCCAAATTTGAAGTGGGGAGCTGATCAAATTCAAGCATTTTTGGAGGCCTTGGATGAATAAGAAAATCTTGTGGACCTCGATACCTATTCTACTCGCTATTTTAATCTTTATAGTGGTTATCTTTGTTGGTGGATCAGGAAGCCATGAAAAACTTTCGAATTACCTCCATAAGGAAAAGGGAAACATTAATGATGTCTTCCATCAGTATGCTCTAGAAGATGTTAAGCTAACCCAGGAAAAAGTCACACAAGTCAAAGATCTTCAGGATTTTAGACGCTATCTCTTTTTTATGCCTAAAGTTCATTTCATCGCCACCTCTGCTGAAGAGGCCTCGATTTTTGAAAAGTCCTTTCCGAATTTCTGTGAATTCACCTGGTCCAATCAGCCCAAATGGATGCTTAGAGCTCCCTCTTTGGCCGGTATCTCCGGTTATTTTGCAGTCTTCACCTGTCGAAAAATGCAGCTAAAAATGTAAAAACTTTTGACACATGTCCAAGTGTTAAAACTTTGGACACCTGAAATCTCCTCCAAAGTACCGTTTTTATGGATGGAGAGTTTGGCACGTACTTTGCTTATCAGAGGGTAGACCAAACTCGTTTGTTTATTAGTTTTTTTTGGAGGAAACGATGAAAGCGAAAACCTTTGCAAAATTTCTTGTGCTCTTTGTGGCGCTAGGATTGTCTTCATGTGGTGGAGACAACAAAAAAGGAGATACTACTCCTGGTGGAACTATCAATGTTCTATCTAACCCGTCTGGAAATGGTACTAACCAAAACGTTAGAACCTGGGGCGAATTTATTAACAGTGTTGCGGCTAACCAATTTGGTGGAGCTTCAAGTGAGAACCAAGTTGTTCGTTGGAACAAATACAACAATGTATCTGATCTTTTGAACTATAGTGGTGACTCAGGATTCAACTTTGACTGGTGTTGGGGATCTGATTGTTTTGACGATTCAGGTTACGGCGCAAGAAGAATTGGACCTATCAACCAAAGTTTGCCAATTTACAGAAACGGAACATTTGCTTTTGATGCTGAACTTGGAAACAACCTTCAAGAGCTTCTTAACAACATGGTAGCCAGAATGAGATCTGGAACTAACGTTAAGAAATGTGTTTACCTTCAGTGGCAAGGACTTGTTTGTGAATCAGAAGGACATTTCGCAGTAGGTGGATATCCTTCTACTCGATGGTACTTCGAGTACGGAAACAGAGCTTACATCATTGACACCAGACTTCCACTGGCTGCCAATCCTGTAGCTATCTTGAAGAAAGACACAAACGAAGGTTTCGCACTCCAATAAGATTTCTTGAAAATAACCAAGAATATATATCGGACAAGGCACTGACTAAGTGCCTTGTCTTTTTTTAATTCGGACTGTCCCTTATAATAGATAGGTCAAACCTATTTTACAGGAAGGGAAATATGGCCGACTTCAAGACCGATCTCAGAGACCTCGAATTCACTCTTTTTGAATGGCTCAAGATTCAAGATCACAGTTCAGATATGGGTGAGAATGACCTAAAAGATATCCTCAATCAATATGACAAATTTATTGGAAATGAAATCTACCCAACGAGAGAGAAGGGAGATGTTGAGGGTGTTAAACTTGAAAACGGACAAGTCAAAGTTCCTGAATGTTTCCATAAGGCCAATCAACAATTCTATGAGAATGGATGGTTTGCTTTGGGTTATCCTGAAGAAATTGGTGGAATGCCAGTACCTCACGCTTTAAGCGTTGCTTGCACTTCTATCGCCAATGGAGCCAATGTTTCTTGGACAATGTATTACGGACTTTCTCGTGCCGCGATGAATGTTATTTATACTGTTGGAACGGAGGAACAAAAAAATAAGTACATCCCTAAAATGATGGAAGGTTCTTGGGGCGGTACTATGTGTTTGACAGAGGCGGGTGCTGGATCTGATGTTGGAGCTGCCAAGTCAACTGCAGAACCTGTAGGGGATGGAACTTACAAAATCAAAGGTGTGAAAATCTTTATTTCTTCTGGCGATAACGACCTTTACGAGAATATTGTTCACTTGGTTTTGGCCAGAACTCCTGGGTCTCCAGAGGGTACTAAGGGTCTCTCTCTCTTTATTGTTCCTAAAAATAAAATCAATGCCGATGGATCAACTGGTGAATTCAATAATGTACGCTGTACCAAAATTGAAGAAAAAATGGGACTTCATGGGCAAGCTACATGTGAGTTGACCTTTGGACAAGAAGGCGAATGTCTTGGTGAAATGATTGGAAATGAACACGAAGGTATCGTGAACATGTTCATCATGATGAACGAAGCTCGTCTCCTTTGTGGAATGCAAGGTGAGTCGCAAGCAAACCTGGCCTATATGATGACTGAACAATACGCTAGAGAGCGAGTTCAGTTTGGAATGGAAATTAATAAGCTCCATGATGTTAAAAGAATGATGCTCAAAATGAGATCTATGACTCGAGCTCTTCGAGCACTCAATCTTTATGCTGCTGATCTTTTTGATAAGGCCCACGACGATCAGGATGTTGAAGATATGATCGCTTTTCTCACTCCAATCTGTAAGTCGATTGGTTCTGAAGCCGGCTTTCAAATTTGTATTGATGCCATTCAGGTTCATGGTGGTTATGGATATTGCAGTGAATACGGAATTGAGCAATTTGCCAGAGATACTAAAATCGCCACCATTTACGAGGGAACCAATGCCATTCAAGCGTTAGATTTCTCAACTCGAAAAGTTTTGAAAGATGGAGGAAAAACTCTGATGAAGTTTGCCACTCTTATTGGAGAGGCAGCGGCCAAAGGTTCAGCGGACTGGAAGGATGAGTGCGCACTGATCCAAGAAAGTCTCAAGGGTCTTCAAGAGATCATGACTGAATTTGGAAAACAGGCCTCATCAAAAAAAATGGATTCAATTTTGTTTAACTCATCAGACTTCCTGACTTATTGCGGTAATTTGGTCTTGTCATGGTTGTTACTAGAGGGAGCTCTTTTGGCGAAGGGACAAAATGATGCTTATTACCAATCAAAGATTGTTGATTTCAGGACTTTTTGCCAGCATTACTTGACTGCTAACAAGGGGCTTCACAAAACGTTGATTGGTTTTACGGAAGATCTCTCTACCATAGAGCTTTAGGAGAAAAAGTGTTAAACTCCATGATGATTAACACTTAAACTTAAAGATTTAATGGACAAAAAAGAACAACTTCTAAAAGAGATCGAAGAATTTAATAAGGAGACTCACGGAAGCACAAACTATGATAAGGACGAAATCTTTATTATAGGACATAGACCGAATGAATATGCACCTTTTAAGTATCTGCAAAAGAAACTCGATTGGTGCAAGAGCGTTCAAGATCTGCTTTCTTTGAGCTTTGTATGCGATTCTTTGGACCTTCATCCTAATGATGATTTTCCTAAATGGTATGAGCATCAGTTTGGTAAAAAACTGAAGCGCTCAATTTCCAAGGAAATCAGCTTGTTGCAGATTCCTGACAACAAAATCATCTTCAGCGCTATTGAAAAAGTGAACGAGGCTTACCAACTTCTTCGCGGGCATCAGATCTTGATGAACGGAAAGAATCTTCCAACTCAGTTGGGAGAGTGGTACGCCAAATGCATTTTTGGGCTTCATCAGAAAAAATCTGCTTCTCAACGAGGTTTTGATTTTTATCTGGGAGACAAAAGAGCTGAAGTAAAAGTTCACTGGGCGGATACATCCTCACCTAAAGGCGTGAAAATCAGAAAGTCCATGGTTGAGCTTTCGGATTACTGTATTGTTATTTATATAGCCAAGAACTTCATGCTTCGCGAAATATGCTTTTTGGACTCAGACTTTGTCATGAGGAAGTTTGCGAGCAAAGGTCATACCGTCTTCTTGAAAGATCCGGATGTATCACCGTATTTCTTCTCAAATTCATCCAAACATTTGGATAAAGTCGTTAATTCTTCTGCACTTTTAAAGTTTGCCTCCCCGAATTGGGCGATGAAGCTAGCTGATAAATTTTAAACTGCAGATAAATTTCGAACGGGCATTGCACAAACTCCCGTTCTGGAGTAATAAAACCTATGTTTTTTGAAGGTAGTGAAAAGAAATTTGAGGCCGTGTTCTCAGGGGTTGATCTTAGAACTCTAGGAGTCGACTTTTACCGTGAACTTGTGGCCAAATCCCAAGCTGAAATCCTCTCATCAATTTCCAATGATGTTTGTGACGCCTATCTCCTTTCTGAGTCCAGCCTTTTTGTTTGGTCTGACAGAGTGTTGATGATCACGTGCGGTAGAACAACATTGATTCATGCTTGTCTGCATATGATCAATAAAATTGGAAAAGAGAATTTAGAGTCTTTGATTTTTCAAAGAAAGAATGAGTATTACTCACATTTGCAACATACTACTTTTGACGATGATCTCAAGATCCTTCGTGAGACAGTAGATGGAACTTTCCTTCTTTTTGGACATGAGCATGAACACCACAATTGCTTGTTCCATTACAATAAGCCTTTTACTCCGGCCGAAGATGACAAAACTTTTGAATTATTGATGTACGACATCAGTGATGAGCAGTCAGATTTCTTAACGACTGAAGGACATACTCAACAGGCCATCAGAGATTTTTTCAAATTCGATAAAATTCTTCCTGGATTTGAAATTGATGACTTTGTCTTTAATCCTTATGGCTACAGTATGAATGCTCTTAAAGGCGATAAGTATTGCACAATACATGTGACGCCACAGAAGCATTATTCGTATGTAAGTTTTGAAACTAATATTTCGATGGAGAGTAACTTCATGTCGACTATTCTAGATGTCTTGAAGCCGGATTCGTTTGATATGGTTGCTTTTGAACAAAATATCGCAGGTCTAACTCCTGATAACTATGACAGTCGCATGCTTTTCTCTGAAAAGATTGATTGTGGATATCGTGTAGATTTTGGCCATTTTTATAGAAGAGATGCAGGAGTAAAAGCTCCTAGAAAATTATAGGATTGAATTATGAAGAGTTCATTGTGGATTGAAGAAATTTATGACGGTTTTTGTGGAGTTAAATTCAAAGTTGAAGAAACTTTGTTCTCTGGGAAAAGTGAATTTCAAACCGTAGATGTTGTTGAGACAAAAGGGCATGGAAAAATGCTTCTTAATGACGGATTGATCATGGTGACAGAAAGAGATGAATTTGTTTACCACGATATGATTTCTCATGTGCCACTCTTTGTTCACCCTAATCCTAAATCAGTTCTTATCATCGGTGGCGGAGACGGCGGAACAGCTCGTGAAGTTTTGAAGCACCAGTCTCTAGAGAGAATCGTACAAGTTGAAATCGATGCCATGGTGGTTGACGCTTGTAAGGCCCATATCCCGCAAACTGCTTGTGCCTATGAAAACCCAAGAATGGAGTTGATCATTGGGGATGGTGTGAAGTTTGTTAAAGAAACTAAAGAGAAGTTTGACATTATCATGGTTGATTCAACTGACCCAATCGGTCCAGCGGCTCCTCTTTTTGGTCCTGAGTTTTATTCTAATATTTACAACATTCTTTCAGATGACGGAATTGTAGTCTCTCAAGGAGAGTCTCCATTTCTTATGGCCGATGTTCAAAAATCCATGCTGAAAGTTCTTCATGATCAATTTGAAGTTGTAAAAATTTACAACTTCAACAACCTGACTTACCCAGGTGGACTTTGGTCATTTACTTTCGCTTCAAAAGGTCTACATCCAATCAGAGATTTCAAACCTGAAAGAGTTGATGGTTCCAAGATTGAATTTCAATATTACAACAAGGAACTTCATACTGGATGTTTTGCCATTCCATCTTTCCAACGCAATAATCTTGAGGGACTACTTAAAGATTAGGAGAGAGAATGAATTACTGGTTGATGAAATCCGAGCCTGATGTCTTTGGAATTGACGATCTAAAACGAGTCAAAAAAGAGCCATGGGACGGAGTTCGAAACTATCAAGCCAGAAATTACATGAGAGACGAAATGAAAAAAGGGGATAAGATTCTCTTTTATCATTCAAACACCGATGTTCCAGGTGTTGTCGGTATTATGGAAGTTTCCAAAGAAGCATTTCCTGACCATACAAGCTGGGACAAAAAATCAAAGTATTTTGACCCAAAGTCTTCTGAAGAAAATCCTAGATGGTTTATGATTGAAGTTAAATATGTGAGTAAGTTTCCACGGACAGTTTCACTTCAAGAAATGAAAGATATGAAACCACTATCTGAAATGAAAATTCTTCAAAAAGGAAACAGGCTTTCAATAACTCCTGTAACCAAAGCAGAGTTCGACCATATTGTTAAGGTCGCAGCAGGGTAATCAGTTCACTTCGTAATGCATCAGTCGACAATCAATTGGTCCGTTAAAAAGAGGGTATTTTCTGGTCGATTTCAAAAAGATCTTTTTTCTGTATTCATCATCTGAAGTCAGTACGAAAGCATCTGAACGTTTAAAGTTATTCTTGAGAGCTTCCCCAATCTGGTAATAGAGCTCTTCTCCGCCTTCAAGTCTTTCTCCATAAGGAGGGTTGGTTATAAGAACCAATCCTTCGGTGTCGACATCGGGTTTGAATGATTTAAAATCGGTCTCAATGAGTTTGATGTGTCCTTCAAGACCTGCGGCCCTAATATTTTCAATGGCAAATGAGATATCTCTATCACCACCAATCAAGTTTTGTGATTTGGATTCTTTAACCTTGTCTGCCATGACCGTAACTTTTTCAAAATAGTCAGAAACCCACTTCTGAAGGTTTTTATCATCTTGAAACCATTTGTGATTAAGAAAGGCAAAGTCAGTTGTTCTACCACGTCTGGCCTTTTTAATTTTAATATAAGTCGGAGGGAGACTCATTTGAATCATCGCTGCTTCAATAAGAATTGTCCCTGAACCACAAAACATATCAGACAAAGCAGCTTTTTTAGGATCCCATTTCGAGATGTGTATCAAGATTGCCGCTAGATTTTCTCTTAGAGGAGCTTTGTGTTTTCCTCGTCTGTAACCACGATCACTCAGAGGAACATTGGTCATATCCAGATAAAATTTAGCATTGAATCCTGGCTCTCTTCCTCTACCTTCAACTCGGACGAGAAGAGAAATATCTGGATTGGAGGTGTCGACATTCGGTCTTCTTCCTGTTTGTGAACGAAACTGGTCAACGATGGCATCTTTCACCATCATAGAAAAGTGCATACTATTTTTGAAGAAGTTGTGAGCATCTGTATCGAACAATGTTTGAATTTTGAAAGTCTGATTATTATCAAAAACCTTGTGCCACCATTTTGCATTAACTTTTCCATAAACATCTTTTTCGTTCATGATGGGGTAGACGTCGAGTAGGAGATACATTCTTGAGGCTAGACGAGTTTCAAAAAGAATTTTTAAAGCCGCTTCATTTTCCGCCTTGAATTGTACTCCACCGTTCTTTTTTTCAATATTTTTAGCACCAAGAGTTTTCAGCTCTTCTTCTAACCATTCTTCAGAACGTTTCGGGCAAGAGGCAAAATAGGTTTTCATGGACGACTTTCTCCTCCGGATTCCTTCCGGTAATTATTGGCCCTTTGTATCAGCTCCTTGTAGCTGTCGGCCATCAAAGTGTTCAGATTTCCTTCAGTGAATCGTTTGATTCTCCAGAGGGAAATGGAAAAGAGCCCAAGGACGATGGCTTGATCTAGAAGTTTCCTTTCAATCGCCGGTAGTGGGCGAATGGTTTCATAACCCGAAAGAAGACTATCGATAAGTGGGGTGATGATATGCCCTTTTTCAAGGCAAGTTCCAGAGATGCAAACACCTAGATCAAAGAGAAGTTCTCCGATTCCGGCTTGCTCAAAATCGAGAATGACTTTGAGAACATCGTTGTGAAACAAAGTATTGTCATAATAAAGATCGCCATGAATAAGACCTTTTTGAAGGTCAGCTTCTTGCCATTCTTTGAGGTCATCATCGAAATTCTTTTTGAATTCGACTCGAAAATCCTCTGGGCATCCGGCTTCTTTCACGTAGGCGAGAAGCTTATTGACTCCATAACCCACAGTCTCATAATTTCGAATTTCCTCTTGCTCTTTAGTAGACCATTCAAGCGAGTGAAGTCGCGCCAGTCCTTCACCAATCATTCGACAGGTCATATCAGCAGGACCTGGAGGAATACCGTCAATAAACGGGAAGATCACTCCAAAATAACCCTCGCAGTGGTAAACCAATTCATTTGTGGTTGTTTCGAGAGGCGTTAAAGAAAAATTAAAGCCTTTCACGGACAAACGTTTGAGGATATCCATCTCTTCTTCAAGTTCTGTACTGTTCTTGTCATTACTGATTTTAAGAAGATAGGTCCCGAGACTGGTTTCAACTCGATAATTTGAATTGGAAATTCCAAGTGACAAGGCCCTTAATTCTCCGACGTCACCAAGCTGATAAAGCTCGATAATGCGCTGAGCAAGTTGTTTGTCGATTTTGGTGTAACTTCCCAATTTAAAAACCTTTTAAGTGTTGCGACATAGGTACCTTCAAAGGCCTCGAGAGGCAAGGGAAATTGCAGCTAGAATGCCGTCTCGAGCTTGTAGATCGGCGTTTTTATTTGTTATAGTGGCGGGACAAATAATTAGTATATTAAGGATAGTTAAAATGGAAACAACGACAGAAACCGGGACAACAACGGTTGGAGGAAACATGAGTTTTACAGATTACAAAGTAGCCGATATTTCATTGGCCGAGTGGGGAAGAAAAGAAATCACAATCGCTGAAAGTGAGATGCCAGGGCTAATGTCTCTTAGAGAAGAGTTTGGTCCAAGCCAGCCGCTTAAGGGTGCCAAGATCGCCGGTTGTCTTCACATGACTATCCAGACTGCAGTTCTTATTGAAACGCTTACAGCTCTTGGAGCTGAGGTAAGATGGTCTTCATGTAATATTTATTCAACTCAAGATCATGCTGCTGCTGCAATTGCAGCTGCTGGAATTCCAGTTTTTGCCTGGAAGGGAATGAACGAAGAAGAGTTCGATTGGTGTATTGAGAAGACTCTTAATTGGGCTGATGGTTCACCACTTAATATGATTCTTGATGATGGTGGAGACCTTACAAATATGGTTCTCGACAGATTTCCACAATATGTTGAAGGAATCAGAGGGCTTTCTGAAGAGACAACAACAGGTGTTCATAGACTTTATGAAAGAGTTCAAAAAGGAACTCTTCCAATTCCAGCTATCAACATCAATGACTCTGTAACCAAGTCAAAATTCGATAACCTTTACGGATGTAGAGAGTCTTTGATCGACGGTATCAAGAGAGCAACCGATGTAATGGTTGCTGGTAAAGTTTGTGTTGTTGCTGGTTACGGTGACGTTGGTAAAGGTTCAGCTCAATCTCTAAGAGGTCAAGGTGGACGTGTTATCATTACTGAAATCGATCCTATCTGTGCTCTACAAGCAGCTATGGAAGGTTACGAAGTAATGAAAATGGACAAAGCTGCAAAGCTTGGTGATATCTTTGTTACAACAACTGGTTGTTACGATGTGATCAACGCAAGTCACCTCGACAGTATGAAAGACGGAGCGATCGTTTGTAACATCGGTCACTTTGATTCAGAAATTCATATCAAGCACCTTCACCAAAACTACACAGAAGAAAACATCAAGCCACAGGTTGATCAGTACACTTCAAAAGATGGAAGAAGAATCATCCTTCTTGCTCAAGGACGTCTTGTGAACCTTGGATGCGCCACTGGTCACCCTTCTTTCGTTATGAGTAACTCTTTCACCAACCAGGTGATTGCTCAACTCGAGCTTTGGGAAAACAGTGCTAAATATGAAAACAAAGTTTACATGCTTCCAAAGCATCTTGATGAAAAAGTTGCCAGACTACACTTGGCAAAAGTTGGAGTTGAAATCGATACTCTGACTTCTGGTCAAGCTGAGTACCTTGGTCTTAAGCCAGAAGGTCCTTACAAGCCAGAACATTACAGATACTAATTCTGAACGCCCCGTACACCGTACGGGGCTTTTTTTCTTGGAGTCATTGTGAAAGTAGCTCTTGGATGTGATCACGCCGCTTTTGAAGGCAAAGAAGAACTCAAAAAATATCTCGAAACAAAATTTGAAGTACTCGATGAAGGAACATACTCTGATGAGAGATGTGACTATCCTGACTTTGCTTCCAAAGTCGCTAAAAGGGTTGTCGAAGAAAAAATACCTGGAATTTTGCTTTGCGGTTCAGGAATTGGAGTTTCTATTGTTGCCAATAGGTATAGAGGGGTTAGGGCCGCTCTGGTTAGAACACCTGAAGAGGCCAGACTTTCAAGACAGCATAATGATGCCAATGTCCTTTGCCTTGGAGCCAGGATCAATTCAGATGCAGAGATCAGAGAAATGGTCGATGCATGGTTTGAAGCCGAGTTTGAAGGTGGAAGACACACAGATAGACTTGCTAAATTTGCCAACCTTGGAGAAGTGTTTTGAAAGAGATGCTTGCTAGCTTGACCAATATTAAAAAAAATGAACTGGTGATGTTCATTCTGGTTTTTCTTGTAGCAATTGTTGGAATGGTTCTTAGTTATACCAACAAGCAATTTTATGAACACGTTTATGTGACTGAGGATGGTTGGATTGAATACCTAACTTTCCTTGCTCTTCTGTTAGGATCTATTCTTTGCTGGCATAGGGCCAATATCCTTAAACCTTTCAGGGGAAAATTCTTTGCCTTCTGTTTAACTATGATGGGATTTCTTTTTCTTTTTGGAGCTTTGGAAGAAATTAGCTACGCCCAGAGATTGATTGGATTTGAAACTCCTGAGTGGTTTAAAATCCACAATACACAAGGTGAATTTAATTTTCATAATCTCAAGTTTGGCGACTTTAAAGTTAACCGTTATATCTTTGGAACTTTCCTTGGGATTCTCGTCGTTTTGTATTTTTTGGTGATGCCTTTTCTTTATGTGAAATTAGAAAAAGTAAAAAATCTGGTAGATAAATTCGCCATTCCGGTACCGAAACTTTTTCATATCGCTGCCTATATTCTTTTGGCAATCATCGTTAAGTTCATCGATTCTTCAAGGAAAGGTGAAATTCTTGAGTTTGGTGGCTGTTGGATTTTTCTATTGATGTGCTTTGGTCCACTCAATAGACAACTTTTTAGTCGAAAATCATTTGAGAGATAAATTTATTTAAGAAGCGTTCCAAGGGTTTTCATGACCCTGAGCCTGAGAACGGCGAAGAGAGCTTCAAAAATGATTCCTCCTGCCATCTTGGATTGTCCGTCTCTTCTTTCATAGAAGACGATAGGGACTTCTTTTACTTTCATCCCTAGAGACCAGATTTTGTAATTGAGTTCTAGTTGGAAGATGTATCCTGTCGAAACAATATTATCCAGATTTAGTGAGCTCAAGGCCTTTCTGGTAAAACACTTGAATCCACCAGTCGTATCATGGACCGGAATTCCTGTTACAAAACGTGTGTAGATACTGGCAAGATAGGAGAGGAGTAGTCTTCTAAAAGGCCAATTGATGATTCTGATTCCATCAATATATCTCGATCCGATAACCAGGTCATTTGATTGAGCAGCTTCTAGAAGATCGGGAACTTGATTTGGGTCGTGAGAAAAGTCACAATCCATTTCAAAAACAAATTCATAGCTTCTTTCGAGGGCCCATTTAAAGCCTGTGACATAGGCCGTCCCTAGTCCAAGCTTTCCAGTTCTTTGAATCATGTGAAGATTATCAGGATATTCTTTTTGAAGCTTTTTTACGACGTCAGCGGTGCCATCTGGAGATCCATCTTCAATGATTAAAAGAGAGATACCTTGGTGCATGGACAACATGGTTGTGATCATACGCTCGATATTATCGATTTCATTGTAGGTTGGGATAATGACCAATGTTTTGTCGAAGGGCAGCATAATTCTCCAAATGTATGGCTAATTTTTACATGTGCTACAACGCTTTCGCAATGTTTCTCTGGTCAATTTAGCTATAGTGTTAAAGTACTCAACGGCCTTTTGGCCCATACCACTTTCTAGGAGCCAGGCAAATTTCTCGACCCCCGGAAACTTCGAAATTAAATATTCAATGACCTCTTCTCCTACGAGAATATTTCCATTTTCATCAACAAGATGAACTTCCTTTTCGCATTGTTGTTTCGTGAGTTCTGGGAAGTTTGAAAATGCTTCAGCTTCGTGAATACTGATTTTATTGATCTGGCTTGTTCCAGGTATACGATCCAGGGCCTGCTTGAATCTAAGACATAGTCCACATTCAGAATCGTAAAAAAGAGTAGCTTGTTTTTCTGAGTCTTCCATGACCACCTTCATTTTCTTAATCTAGTTCGAGTCGTCCCCATCCTGAGATCATGTATCTTCTAGATACAATATCAAAAACACTTCTGCTGGTATCTTTAGAGATCTGTGCTGATCCACTTCGAGAAGCCTTGTCTCTGAAGTCGAGAACCTTTCCGCCTCTTGCTCCACGTTTTCCTTTCTTTAGGAATTTGTTGAAATCTACGCCGGAAGAAGATCCTTTTCTTCTTGGTCCATTAAGACCATCACCGCTTCCACTAAAAGAGAGAACTCTGTTTCTTGAGCCACCTCTATAAGCACGATTTCCTTTATAACCAGAATAATTTACGGTTCCAAGACGACTTCTGACGCCTTGAAGAGCTGATGGTGAAATCTTGGTTGCTGCTACTGTTCCTGCAACAGAAGCAGGGAGTCCCATTTTTGTAAGGGCCAGAGCTTCTTCTTTTTGAGCTTTGGTCAACTCTTTATCAAAAGGTACTGGCTTAATATTTCTCATAGCTTGTTTCGCAAGGGCGGCCTGCCTAAAAGCACTGCCTGACATATTACCTTGAGCAAGTTCTCCTCTGGAGATCTTTCTTAGAGGACCTGTCACACCTTGATTGAAGCCTTCTCCAAAATTGAGACCGTTGATGTTATTGATAAATTCTTTGTCATAACAAGTGTCAGTTGAAACACAGTTACATTGCGGGTCTGGATTCAGTTTGTTATCCATACAAGCAACTTGTACTGAGTTGGCAGCAATCTGACGTTTTCTGATTTGTGGCATACAAACAGTTACATCATTCATGGTTTCTGGCTGACCACAGTAACAGTTCTTTTCTGTAACTGGGTTACAATCTCCAGCTCCATCAAGTTTCGAAGCGATATCTCTAACTTTTTTTGCAGCATCTTTATGCTTTTTGACTTCCGACATATAAAAACCAGTCATAACACCGGCCATCCCGAGCTTCACCCATCCCATTGTTCCGACTGATGATGAAGTCGCGGCCATATAGCCGTAACATACTGTTGTGGCTCCCCAGCCAACAACTTGGTACTCTGAGTTTTTTGCTCTTGATTCATGAGATCTAGCAGCTCTATCCAAACTTTCTTTTTGTGCGGTTTCTTTTTTTACTGGAATAGAACTCATTTCAGTTTGAGTTGCTTGCTGTTGAAATTGAGCAACCATTTCAGTCCCAACTGCAATATAACGACAGTAGTCCTGACGATTTTCTTCTTTAGGTTTCGCAGCATCTCCGTTATTTCCTGCTGTACCAGCTTCTCCTCCTGCAGGAGGTGTCTGTGGTTGCGCTGGAGTACTTCCTGTTGTTTTAACTTCAGCTTTAAATGAACCATCACCAGGCAACATCCCGACGATCATACCAAAGGCCTTGGCAATCATTTTCACACTTTGATTCCCAACATCCATTCCAGCACAGGCCTTCTTATTATCTCCTGCACACTCTTCTTGTTTTTGACGTTCAAGATAGCCTTCATGAATGTAGTTTTCAGAAACATATTTATCTTTGTCGCTAAGGTTTTCAGGGTTGTTTTCTTGACCACCACGTCTGACTCCGACAATTTGAGCAGAAAGAGAGGTCACGAAAAGAAGACCTAGAACAAGGTAAATAAATTTTGTTTTTGATGTTTTCATAATAATTACCCTTGGTTGTCCTTAATTTTACCACTCTGAAGCAAGAACTCTGACAGTGAAAAAACAGCCTAGACAAGAGCTCCCTAAAATTGAGCATTTAGTTCAATTTAGCGTCATTTTTTGGTAGGATGGGCAGGCAACTTAATGAGGCATTCCGGTCCTGAATACGGGCATTTGGGCGATTTACTCCTAAGGAGAGCAAATGACAGCTACAGATACAGAACTTTCTCACTCAATGGTTCACTACCTACTGACTATTCATAAATTGAAAGAAGGCCGGGGTTACGCCAGAGTGACAGATATTGCCAAGGATCTGGATTTGACCAAAGGGAGTGTTTCTACTGCTATCAACAACCTGAAGAAAAAAGGGTTGGTGATGGAAGAAGAGGATTCTAAGTTTTTAGTTCTGACTGATCTTGGCCACGATGAAGTCCATCGTATTTTGAGCTCCAGAACTTTGCTTTTCTATTTCCTTCGAGACTTTGTTGGAGTTGATGAGGAAGTTGCGGAAAAGGACAGCTGTTTGATGGAGCACCTGATGAGCCCTGAAACCAGCCATAAGTTTTTTAATTTCATGAAGAAACTAGCTTGTACTTGTGAAGATTTGAGTAAAGTCGGAAAACTTCCCCCTGAGTTTAAATTTCAGACGGCCCTAGATTTGTGTGCATACAAAGATGCCGAGGCTTTTATGGAAGATCAAAAGGGTGACAAGTATCTTGAAGAATAATCTTCTTTTCTTCCTTCTGTTTTGTGCCTCAACCACTCTTGAGGCCAAGTCGCTAAAGGGTTATTGCTTTGAAAGCAATGTCTCTTTGAAAGCTGTTCGCTCCCATCTCTCTGCTATTCTTTCTCCACGCGATGAAGTCTTTGAACGACCGAGCATGAACTGCATTGAAGTTACAATTAGTAGCACCAGAGAAGAATTGTTTGAAACGTGGATTTACAAACGATTTAAACCGATTCGAATTTACCGTACAGATGGAGTTGTCGAAAACAATCAAACAATGGGACAGATGCCTATGTGTAGAATGACTGTTGAGAGAGTGAGTCGTTCAGATTCAAGCATTGATGATGTTTCAGCTGGTTCTCATAATAAACTAAAAAATACTCGATCCAAATCAAATGGAGTCAGCCAATCTTCTCTACTTTTAACATCTGGAGTAAGAGGTCGACTACGAATGGATGACCAAGAAGTATTCGTTACGTGTCATGTCTTTGGAACGAATTACCGGGTAGAGCTTTCTCTTGATAGTTCAAATTCATCCCTTTCGACTTCAGTGAATACGACAAAAGGTTCTAGACTCAATATTGGTCAAATGGTTGAAGATCTTAACAACCGTTCAAGAAATATTGATATCAAAAAAGGCGTTAACTACCAGAAGCAGAAAGGTAGGGCCGTATCAGATTATTTCCTCATTATTCAGTAGTAACTTTCTTGTAAACACTGATGTCCATTTTTCCTGGAGGGGTCCAGGGATTATGATGAAGAGCATAGTTTAGAAAATTCCAAAATGTCATTCTCTTGTAATCGGGCAGCCACCAGTGCCTTAGGGAGACATCATTACGAGTGTGTGTTCTTTTAAGTTCTGCACCGGTTGCAGAATCTGAAGTTGAAGTAAGAACATAGTCGAACTCATTTAACTCTCGATTCCCTTTTATATAATTATATTGTTCTAGGCCGTAGAGGTACCAAGTGAGAGGCCATGTATTATGCTCCATCGCCATAACCAGGGGTTTATGTCCGATGGGAGATTGAATTTCCTCTCTTATTTGAAAGGCAACTTTCTCATAATCTCGAGAGGTGTGAACTTGGCTAATGAATTCAGTGTCAGCTCCGGCTCTCGAGTAATTAGTCATGATCATAATTCTGATTTGAAAGAGTGCCAGAACAATAGCTGAAACCTTTAAAAATCTATCAGAGTCAATGTTAAGGGAAGTTTCTTTTGAGACATATACGGTTAGAAAAAGAATACCCATAAAAAGAGGATAGACAGACAACCAAGGAACTTTCTCTCCGACCAAACTGTAGGTGAAGAAAAATGATGTAAAGAGGTAGCCCGTTAAGGCAAGATCTCTTTTCTTTTCAACAAGAAACACAGTTGTCATGATCAAAGAGTGACCGAGAAGAAGAATGAATGGATAGAAATCCAATGAAATTTTTATTTTTAAAACTCCGGAGAGGAGGCTTGTACTTGGAATGTCCAGCGGGCTTAAGTATTTTGCTATGATTGACATCAAAATCAGGGCAACAAATGTTCCTCTGATCTGAAAGCTTCTTCTTAGATAAAAGTGAGCAGTTTGTAAGAAGATCATCAGAATAAAAACTTGCTCATACCAACTCAGCATAAGAAATTGGAAAATAAATGGACCAGCAATTCTATCTTTGTGGTGCTGATTGAGCCAATAGGCGAGACTTTTTCTATAAATTCCATCGAGAATACCATCTGGGTGCCTGAACCATGCTGAATAGAGTACGACATAAATAAAACAGACGCTTATTAGACCTACAAAAACTTTACCAGGATGATCTTTACAGAATCGCCAAGCTTTTCCAGCTAAAGTTTCAAGATCAAGTTTTAAAAGAGCATTGAGAAGAAACTCATAAACTAAGTAACCTAAAAAGATGGCCACATGGACGTAGGCATTTTCCTTTATTGTAAAAGGAAGAATCAGACCCCATGTCCAAAGAAATGATTTCTTCCAGGCTGATTTACTGAACCAACCCATTATCAACATTGCCAGGCAGATGAGCACTGGAGGATCGTGCCTGACAAACCTCGACCAATAGACCAGAGTAGGACTTGAGGCGATAAAAAGTGTCGCTAAAAATAGTGTCGTTTTATTCAAATAGCGTCTGAACATAAAAGGGAGAAAAATAAGAAAACTTCCCATCAACGCCATGACCAATCTGGCGGTTGCCTTGGATTCATCCAGTATTTGGTAGAAAAAGGGGTAGAGGTTATAAAGAAAAGGTCCGTGTAACATCGGATCATACTTGTAAAACTGAGAAGTAGGATGGTTGTAAAAATAGCGGCCATAAATGGCATTCAGTGATTCATCGTGATGGAAAGGTCTGTCGGCCAACATGTAAAAACGAGCAAAGATACCGAGAAAAATAATGATTCCAAGGAGAATCCAAAAAAGCTGTTCGTTATGTTTTTTGTTCTCTGTCATAAGACGTATGTTTCCTCTTTTTTGCCTGATAGCATCATCTCGGCCCACTCTACTCCTTGCATGAAAGTGTGGTCCTGGTTACTGACTTCATATTTCCAGCCACCAAATCGTCCCCTAGAGTAAATGTCGTTGGCATCGAGTTTGGGAATGACTTGATTTAAAATTTCATCTCTTTCCAAAGAGGGGGTAGGATATCCATACTCCATTCTAAGATGCCAAGCAGAGACTATCTGGGTATCTTTTGTCATGAGATTTGAGCTTATTGATCCCTCGATGGTTTCTTGTATCACTTTTTTTGAATCCACTGGTTTATCTGTTGATTCACTCACTTCGGCCATGAGAGAGAAATACTTGCTCGAGTCTGGAACATTGTTTGGAGAGTAGTTTGAAAAAACTGTGACTCGATAAAATGGTGAGTCGTTTTCTGGAAAATACATCCAGCACTTATCTGCTAGGGATTCAGGAGCTTGTCCTTCCAGACCTAATCCTATGACATGTGTGGAAGAGTACTTAAGACCCGAAGAGATGGATTTCAAATCTTGGAAATTATCATCTGTGATCTTTTTGCACAACTGATCAACTGGAATCGTCGAAATAAGTTTTTCAAACCGAACTGATTTACCACTTTTAAAGTGCGCAACTTTGTGTTCAACGTCCAGTGAAATCAATTCTTCTTTAAAATGAATTTTCTTCTGATCAAGCTTTTCTGCTACAGAATCCCATATAGCACCAGTCCCTCCATTTTTTGGAAACTTGAATGTGTTATTCGGTCCCCAGGAAACATCATCTCGATCCAATTTGATATTTTCTTTTATTCTTTCTATGTCGACGACACTGACTCTTTCGCCGATCCATTTGTAATTCATTAGGGCAGGGTCATAGGCCCAAACCTTAAAATTGTAAGGATATAAAAAGTGTTTGCAGATTCCTTCGCCAAATGAAGCTGAAAGCCAATCTTTAAAATTATTGAGGACTGCGTTTTTTGGGAGGTTTTCAAGACCATTAAGGCATTCATTTCGTTCTACTTCAGGAAGTCGATGAATGTTGTTTTGAAAGGGATAGGGCACAAATCGATTCTTGATCCAAACCCAAGAAGATCTCATATGGTGTAACCAACCATCTTCACCTAAGGCTTCGTCCATGACATCATCAAAATATTTATAATGGCTGAATTGAACGTGACCACCAATGTCCCAAGTGAAACCTTCCTTATCGACAAAACTTGTGGCTAAACCTCCAGCATGATTTTCTTTTTCAAAAATCAGCCAGTTCTTTTCATTTTGCTTATTGAAATGCCAAGCAGCTCCCAGGCCACAGGGACCAGCGCCTATTATCAAATATTTTGTTTGTATCTGTTCAGACAAACTCAGTTCTCCATTCAATACTTTTAAGTGAACTTCTGAATTTTAATCTAAATTTGATGAGCTCCCAAAAAGATTTCAAGCAAGCTTTAATCAGTCTTGAACTTGGAAGACTAATTTGTCCAGTTTGTCTTTCAATGTGAGAGACAGGATATACTGGAATCTTTCCTCGAAAAGAAAAAGCAAATAGGCTGATGAAGATATTGGGTGCAAAAAAATCTTTTGGTATATTCTTCAATGACGACTCAAGAAACTCTTTGGAAAGAAGTCTGTAGGGAACATTGGCATCCGGAATCCAAACTCCGAAACTGATAAAAATGATCAATCGTAATATTCTTGAAATAATGATTCGGTGAAAAGGATCATTTCGATTGCTTCTAATTCCATAAACAGCGGGGGATTGATTTCTTGATTCCCATAATTTTGGAAAATCTGCATATTTAAATTGGTCATCACTATCAACATGGAAGATCCATTTGGGGTTCATTTCAAGTGCCCAATCATATCCATTTCGAAGAGCTGCGCCATGACCTTGATTGGCTTGATTTTGATATTTGAGTTCAGGGTAGTTGTCAGAGAGATTTCTCAGAATATTTGGAGTTGCATCTGAAGATCCATCATTGATAACCAGTACTTGAAACGATGGTCCTAGAGTTCTGAGACCTTCAATCCATTCAGAGATGACCTTTTCCAGGCAACCTTCTTCGTTGTAGGCCGGTATAACGACAATGAGTTCAGAATTTTCCACTGTCAGAATTTGTCCTTTGATTAAAAAGTAGTGATTTCATTATACTCTTAAATAATCAAGAGTTTGCAGAAGGGAAAGGACGGACTCATGTTGAAAAAATTTATAGCAGACTTTAAAGCTCAAGCGAATCTCGACCCAGATGCCAAAAAGACAGTTGTCTCAATATGCTTGGTAATGTTCACTGTACTTTTTACCTATCCGCTCATCAGATCTACTACCACGAGTATGTTTTTGGATGCCTTTGGAGCAAAGAGTACACCAGTTGTCTGGCTTTACTCAATTGTAGGTTTGAGTCTGTGTATTACTGTCTATAACTACTTTCAAGTTCGATTAACTGCCCATAAATTGTATTACTGGACTTGTTCACTTTCGGTTTTGTTTTTTCTTGCTGGTCCTTGGTTCGCCCAATTTTCAAAATTTTTGATCTACCCACTCTATATTTGGAAAGAAATATATATCGTTCTTCTTGTTCATATGAGTATTGGTTACCTCAACAATACGGTCAAAGAGGAACAGGCCAAAATCTTTTACGGACCTCTTGGCGCCATTGGAAGTTTGGGAGGAATGATTGGGGGAATTTTAGGGGCTAAGCTCACTCAAACAATCAATACTGATCAAATTTTAATGACAGGGGCCTTGATTCTGATTGTTAGTATGATGTTTTTTGGAATTTCCTCTTCGAAATTTTGTCTTTCAAAAAATATTGATAAAAGAGGTAACGAAAAACCACTCCATGCAATACTCGAAGTTAAGGAGTATGTGTTTTTGATGGCAATGGTTGTTCTGTTGTCCCAGTTCGTAATTAATCTGGCGAATTTCAAGTTCAACCTTTTGTTTGATGTTTTGGTGGAGACAAAGCATGAGAAAACTAAAAATCTAAATCTGATATACTCCAGCATTAATGCAGTCAGTCTAGCGGTTCAATTGTTAGTAATCCCTTTTGTTTTCCATTTGGTGAAAAAAAGAAGCGTCCATCTGTTTATTCCGAGCTTTTATTTACTGATTGCTTTGGTTGGTTTTGTCATCTCAGGTTCTTCTTTGATTGCTGTGGCCACCACTTTTGTCCTCTTTAAAGGACTTGATTACTCAATATTTTCAACAGCTAAAGAGCTTTTATACTTTCCTTTGGAAGCGCGGCAAAAATATGGAGCAAAATATGTGGTTGATATGTTTGTTTATCGCTTTGGAAAAGGCCTGATTTCGATCATTTTGATCTTTTTTCAATCACCGAAATTTGTTAATACTCTCTTATTCATCTCCCTGCTATTATGGCTGGGATTCGTCATTCCTCTTTTTAAGAAAGGGGATCAGATTGTTACTCGTAAGGAGAGTCTTTAAATGAACAATATATTTTTTACCAAGTTTGAAACACCATTTGAAACCGTTCCATTTCATCAAATTAAAATTGATGATTTTCTTCCTGCCGTAAAGGCCGCCATTGCCGAAGTGAAATCAGATCTTGATAAAGTAAAAAAATCTGATGAAAGAGAAACTTTTTACAATGTTGTAGAAGCAGCAGAGAATGCTGGAAAAGTATTGGATATTGTTTCTTCGACTTTCTTTAATCTTCACTATGCACATACAAATGATGATATGGCGAAGATTGCAAGCGAGTTATCGCCAATGTTGGCTGAACTTTCGAATGATATTCTTTTGGATGGAGAGCTTTTCGCAAAAGTGAGAAAAGTTTATGACGACAAAAATCAGTTGAATCTTGATGCTGAAGAAATGAGGTTGCTTGAGAAGAAATATAAAGAATTTTCAAGAAACGGAGCTTTGCTTACAGATTCTCAAAAGGACCAGTTACGAGAAATTGATAACAAACTTTCGAAACTTACAGTGAAATTCAGTGAAAATGTTTTGAAGGAGACAAATAATTATCAATTGGTCATTGAAGATGAAGCTGAACTTGCTGGACTTCCTGAGGATGTAAAAGCAGCAGCTGCAGATCTTGCCAAAGAAAAAGAAATGGAAAGTAAGTGGGTATTTACCCTGCACTTTCCAAGTTACATTCCTTTTATGACTTATTCTGAAAACAGAAAAAGAAGAGAGGAAATGTATAAAGCCTATACCAGTAGGGGAATGAAAGAGAATGAACAAAATAATGAAGCGATCGTAAAAGAAATAGCTTCATTGAGATTTGAAAGGGCGAGACTTCTTGGTTATGACTCTCATGCTGCATTTGTTCTAGAAGAGAGAATGGCAAAAAATCCAGATCAGGTTTTTGATTTCTTAAAGGATCTTCTCAATCATTCAAAAGAAGCTGGTGTTAGAGATGTTAAAGAAGTAACTGACTTTTCGAAAGAAAACGGTGGTCCAGAAGAGATCATGCCATGGGATTACTCTTTCTGGTCTGAGAAATTGAAAAAAGCCAAATACGATCTTGATGATGAGTTGCTCAAACCTTTCTTTAAGGTTGATAAGTGTATGGAAGGTGTTTTTACAGTTGCCAGTAAACTTTACGATATCAAGTTTAAAGAAAGAAAGGATATTCCTGTTTACCATGATGATGTGAAAACTTATGAAGTTAAAACATCTGATGGTAAACATGTTGGAGTTTTGTATACAGATCTATTTGCCAGACCGAGTAAGCAAAATGGTGCCTGGATGACTACTTTTAGAGGTCAATTTAGAACCAAAGAGAAAGATATCAGACCACATGTGGCCATCGTATGTAATTTTACAAAACCAACAGAAAGTAGACCTAGTCTTTTGACATTTAATGAGTTGACTACACTCTTCCATGAGTTTGGACATGCTCTACATGCTCTTCTTTCTGAATGTAAATATGAATCCTTGTCTGGGGCCAATGTCTCTTGGGACTTTGTAGAACTACCGAGTCAAATTTTTGAGAATTGGGCCTACGAAAAAGAGTGTCTTGATACATTTGCTGTTCATCATGAAACAGGCGAAAAAATTTCCAAGGAATTGGTCGAAAGATTACTTAAGACCAGAACTTTTCAGGAAGGTCGTGCCACTTTGAGACAACTTGGATTTGCTCTTCTAGATATGGCCTGGCATTCAGGTGATCCAAGAAATGTTAACGATATTTCTGATTTTGAAAGAGAGGCCACTGCAGAAACAGAAGTTCTACCAAGAGTTGAAGGTTCTGGATCAACATGTGCCTTTGGACATATCTTCAGTGGTGGATACTCCGCTGGTTATTACAGTTATAAATGGGCTGAAGTTCTAGATGCAGATGCCTTTGCCGCTTTCAAAGAAGAGGGTATTTTCAATAAGAAAGTTGCAACTCGCTTTAAAGATAATGTTCTTTCGAAGGGAGACTCTGAAGACCCAATGGTTCTTTATAAGAAATTTAGAGGAAAAGAACCTTCATCTCAGGCACTTCTTGAAAGAGCTGGTCTGATCTAATAATCTTTTGAAATTTTTTCGAAAATATCCAAAGCGCCTTTCCATACTGGAAGGGCGTTATGATTTTGTTTTCCAAGCATGATTAAATGAGGCAATAACTGATTTGAAAAGTCTTCAGAACTTTCTCTTGGAAGAACAGAAGGCAAATTGTCGACGGCAAGAACCTCAACTTCACTTTCAGTGACTGGAACAAAAGGTCTTTCCCAAGAGCCCAAGCGATCATATAGAGGAATGGGATTAAGTTCACTATTTGGGTCACAACTAACATCTGAAATGATCTCTAAATTTCCACCTCGATCAAGAGTCTCTCGATCCAAGAAAGGAGGAATTTTAGACATCATTAAAACTGTATTGATGAAGAGTTCATGTTCAAGAATTTCTTGAAAAGGTCCACCTCTTTGAGTCTCTTCGAAATCCCAGTTCGTTGATTCAAGACCTAACATTGAAAGGGCTTCTCTAGCTCCTGAACCACATCTTCCTTTGGCCCCAATAATTATCGATTTGGGATGCTTATTCTGTTTTTGTTGTTTTTCGCGAATATACTCAATTAAAAGATCTTTGTTTTCAAAATACTTAAAAGGGAGGGCGTGTTTTGTTCCTGCATGTTTTTGATAGTATCTGTCTACGGCCATCGCAGCTCCGACAAAACCGGCCCATCGACCAAATGCGGCTACTCTTCGATTGTTTTCATCCATTAAGAATTCGAGATCGAAAAGTTTTCCACCACCTGACCTGAATCTCTCAAAAAGACCTTTTGCTCCTTCTTGACCTTTGAAGATGTGAGCAAAATAGATGTGATTATGTGGAAGAGGAAGGTTGTCCTCAGGAAGTTCTTTCAATCCAAGTATATAATCTTGTTCAGGAGCATTCCTCCAACTTTCTGGGGGTACGATTTTACATCCTACCGACTGGTAATCCTGATCTCGAAATATTCTTTCGTTCGACGATCCAACATGTATAGTACAACCAGTCTGCGCAATAAGTTTTTTTGCATTCTCTGGAGTCAGAGGTGTTCGTCTTTCATTGTCTTTTGTTTCTTCTCTAAGCCAAAACATCATAATTCACCTGTCTTCCATTATCAGGGAGAGCGAGGATGGTTTCAAGTTTTATGAGAGTGTGTCAAATGAACTCTGATCTCTTTCAACAGTTTTTGCTGTACTGTTGTAAAGAGATTTCATTTCTTTGAAGAATATTCTTGGAATTATAAAGATCAAGAAACAAGCAGCCACGACTTTTAGGATGGTTAGTGTTGGGAAGTGGTTTCCAATGAGAGCAACGATGACTCCCCCTGTAATATTTGGAATGACAAAGGAGAGGTCCAAAAGACTATGAGTTCTCGTCAGGTAGCGAGTCTCTACTGTCTTGCTGATGTAGTTGAGTTGACTTGGTAGCCTTATGAAAACAACCATTCCCCACAAGAAGATCACAATTAGATTTAATGTATAATCGTGGCACCTAACCCAGATGTTCATCATGATCGATTCAATGCAAATACTGGTGACAATCATTTTTCCTGGAGGAAATTTGTTTGAAAGCTTTGCTGAAAGTACTCCACCTGCAAATCCACCCAGGCCAAATGCAGAAAGAACGATGCCGTAAGTCTTTTCATCTTTTCCTAAAATCTCGGTAACAAAAGGCAGAAGCAAGGGGACAAGAATACCAATACATAATCCACCTAGTATGCAATTCAAATACAAGGAGATGAGATCAAGTCTTGATTTTACAAGTCCTAGCCCTTCACCAATCTCAGACATGAATGATTGTTGTTCTTCTTCTGGATTTCGTTGTGGAGGTTTGTAGGTCGTTGCACTCAGAAGCATGACACCGATAAAGTAAGTGAAAAGATCAAAGCTCAAAACTTGTTTGATTCCACTGAAATAAGCGTAGGCCCATGAACCGACAAAGGGACCAACCAAATGAAGAAAGGCCATACTTGAACTGGTAATTGAGTTGGCTGTGCTGATATGTTCATGCGGAACAATATCGTTGATCATCGCTTGACGAGCGGGATTGTAAATTCCTGTAAAGAGAGCAACCAAGCTGTTGATTGTGATAACAAAGTAAATATTATCAGAAAAAATGAGCCCCAGAATCAGTGGAATTCTCATTATGTTACTCAGAATCATCACATTTTTTCTATTGAATCTCTGGCCTATCGGTCCACCAATAATACTTCCCAATGTGAGGCATAAAAGAAAAGAAGCTCGAGTTATTCCGAGATAGGCTTTATTTTCACCACTGAGATTGAAAACGAAAAGCATCAGCGCCGTTTCGGTGATAAAACTTCCCATCTCAGAGAAGAAGCTAGCGGCGTAGATCTTTCTGAAGTTAGGAAATTTGAAAACGAAAGGCGTTTTAATCATTATTTGGTCAATTTTGCATTGAATGCAGCCAGTGCTTCGTCGAATTCTCTTGCAAGTCTATCAACGATCTCTTTAATGGATTCTTCCTTGTCGACGAATTCAATTGATGGCCCTGCACACCAAACTGATTTGTATGTTGCTCCAAAGGCTGCTTGCTCAAGAAGTTTCATACCTTTGTAGAATGTCAGCATTTTTGCATATTTTTTAATTTGCTTGTTTGAATTGAGCACTTTTTCCAAAACATTTTGTTCAGTACCAATTTTTTCAAGATATGGGGTTTTGATAACCGTACAAGGCGTTCCTGAAATTTTTGAAGTCAAAACAATGTCTTTTGCTCCGTAATCAATTATTGCTTTTTTATAGTCATCATTAACCCCACTTTCTTTTGAGGCAATGAATGGAGATCCAATCGAAACACCTTCAGCTCCCAGGGAAAGTGTTGAAAGAAGCCCTGCTCCTGTACCAACTCCACCAGCTGAAATAACGGGAATATTTGTAGCATCCTGAAGCATTGGAACAAGAATACTTGCTGGAATTTTTCCCGCATGTCCGCCGGCTCCGCTATTGACTGCAATGACAGCATCAGCTCCTAGGTCTTCTACTTTTTTTGCATACTCAATGTCCACGACATCACAGATGATTTTACATCCTTTTTTTCCAAGTCTCTCAATAATTTCTTTAGGACTACCAAGTGAAGTGATCACGAAATCAGGTAGCTTGTCTTCGCATATTTCCAATTGTCTATTCAAGTGAACGTTGGATTTATTTGCGATCAAATTAATTCCAAAAGGGCCTTTGCAAGAATCTTTCATTTCTCCCATGGCCTTGTCGAATTCGTCAGGTGTTCGCCAGTTGAGTGCCGGAACACAACCAAGTATTCCAGCTTCAGCTGATGCAATCATCATTTCTTTATTTGAAACAAGAAACATGGGAGCAAGGATGATGGGATATTTCACATTGAAAGTTTCAGTAAGCCAGGTGTTGATCATAATTAAATCCAGATGTTTTTGGTCAGGAATAACAGTACTCTCTGTCATGTGATTTTAAGGTATTGTTGTGGTTTTTTGAACAGGGAAGTTGTACCCGATTTTATTGCTCCAGTAATTACCAACAAAGACTTACACGGCTATTTGTAAGAACATATCAGGATACTGTCAGAAATGAATTGGATAGACTTAAATCCAGTTAATACTTAGATCAGGACGATCAAAAGCGTCGAAACCACTGGAGGGTACATGACACTTAAGTTCTTTGCCATTTTTTCTCTAGCTTTGCAGATAGGAAATTCGCAAGCTTCAATAGAGGAAGGAAAAGCACGTTGGATCACCATCGATAACGATGCTGCCGACCACGCAAAAGCCCATCTTGGAAAATCAGCTAAAATTCACAAATCAATGAACGGCATCACGATGATGCAGATTCACGAAGAAGATATTCCAAGTCTTTCACATGAAATGCATCACGATTTTAACCGTTGTGGTGGCTTTGTATTCCATGACAGTGAAGAAGAGGCCCTTGCAACAATATCTGGAGAAAGCAAAAGATCATTCGCTAAAAAAGGTCTATTTGCTGATTACAACATTAATCAACAAGATGTTGTAAGACCTGCCGTAGAAATGGTTAAGGATTCAAATATTTCTGCGACGATTGAAAAACTTCAAAGTTTTCACAATAGGTACTATGAGTCTCAACATGGTGTAGATTCTCAAAATTTTGTGAAGAGTAAATGGGAGAGCTTGGTTGCCAAGAGAAACGATGCTTCTGTTGAGTTTTTCAAGCATTCTTGGAAACAACCTTCAGTAATTTTGACTATCAAAGGTTCAGAGTCACCTGATGAAGTGATTGTTGTTGGTGGTCACGCTGACTCAATTGCTGGATGGTTCGGTGGAGCCAATAGTAGAGCACCTGGTGCCGATGATAATGCTTCAGGTATCTCAACAGTTACTGAAGTTATTAGAGTACTTGCTGACAGCAATTATCACCCAAAGAAGACGCTTAAGTTCATGGGATATGCTGCAGAAGAAGTTGGACTAAGAGGATCAAAAGAAATTGCTCAAAAGATGAAAACAGATGGAGCCAATGTTATCGGTGTCATGCAATTGGATATGACAAACTTTAACGGTTCAGATCTTGATATTGTAATGATGACTGATTACACAAACTCTACACAAAATGCATTTATCGGAAACTTGATTGATGAATATGTAACAGGAGTCTCTTGGGGCTACGATAAATGTGGATATGCTTGTAGTGATCATGCTTCATGGCACAATGCAGGATATCCAGCTTCTATGCCATTTGAAGCTAAAAAGCGTGACATGAATAGCAATATTCACACTGCAAGAGACACCATCAGTGTTTCAAGAAACAATGCTTCTCACGCTGCCAAGTTCGCCAAAATGGCCTTGGCCTTCGTTATTGAACTCGACAGATAATTCCACTGAATTTACAGGGCATTTTACCAAAACAATCAGTTTTGGTAGGATGCTCTTATACTTTTTCAAAGGTTGATCACAGTGGTTCAGGCCCTGATTCCAGAGCTCCCAGATTACGAAAGCATTCGGACACTTATATCTGTAGAAAGAAAAACATTTTTAAAGACAAATGGTTTTCTTGAAGACGATTCCTATGTTCGAAGTTCTGAAGATGCCAAAATAGTTTTGTCTTTTTTGGAAGATGTGCACAAACAACTTCAAGCATTTTTCAAAGAAAATCCTAGTTTGACGGGAAGATTTAAAAGTGAATTTGTTCCGTACCATGAATTTGTAGATCGAAATAACGTACTTGAAACCATCTTTATTTATGATTGCCTTATGCCTGAGAAAGAAATGTTCTTCTTTGGACAAGATGGTGGGTTAGACGAAAAAGTTCTATCTCTACATAAAGCGAATTTTGAAAAATGGTGTGTCGAAGCTCTTGAAAAACATAAAACAACCCAGGAATTGGTCAAAGTGAATTTCAGCCTTGATCTAAAAACTGATCAGCTGGATTGTAATTGTATTTCATGTATAGCAGATTTCAGAACCCGTCTTAGAGAGTTTATTTACGATGAGTGTATTGCCATGATTGAAAACACTCACTCTGAAATGGAAGTTCTTGTAGATACCAGACCACAAGAATTGTCTGATCTGTTTTACACTCTTCAGAAAAAACTCGATAAAAAATTTCATGATGTCAGACATCGTCTAAAGCGATCAACTTTGAATAGACTTGAAAATCAGGTCAAGTCTTATTTGAAAGAAACATTTCATTATCCATCTCCGTTGGCATCAAAATATGCCAAATCTTTGAGACCGCAATTATTTGGAATTCTCTTGGAAATGGATCTCAATGACGACTTTATTACAGAAGATGAGTTTCAACGTTTCTTTGGACTCATTTCAAGTAATATATGGAGAAATGATAAATACATCTCTAGAGAATTCAAAAAGATGGTTAAATCCGTCATGCTTCTCAAGAGAAAAGATATTTCCTCAAATATTCTCAATGAATATCTTGGAGAATTTTGGGTTCATTCTTCTGCAAGACAAATTAAACGTAAAATTATCTACCATATGGGGCCAACCAATTCAGGTAAGACCTATCATGCGATTCAACGTTTGGCAGAAGCAGAAAGAGGCTGTTATCTCGCTCCTCTGAGGCTATTGGCCGGAGAGCTTTACGATACTCTCAATTCTAAGGGAGTTGTGACAACACTTCTGACTGGTGAAGAGGTTATTGAAAACGAAGGTTCGACCCATTTCAGTTCAACAATTGAGATGGCCCGGTTCCAAGAAATATTTGACTGTGTCGTCATTGATGAAATTCAAATGATCACTGATAGTTCACGTGGATGGGCGTGGACCCGAGCTCTGGTTAATGTTTTTTCTCCGGAAGTTCATGTATGTGGTGATCCCTCCGTTTACGATTTGGTCAAGAACATCGCCGATTTGTGTGGCGATGAGATAGAAGTACGAAACTATACGAGAATGACAGAGTTGGTTGTCGAAAGACAGCCTACAACTCTGGGAAATCTTCAAAAACATGATGCTCTGATTGTTTTCTCAAGGAGAAATGCCCTTCGTTACAAATCAGATCTAGAAAGACTTGGGTTTAGAGTTTCTATTGTTTATGGAAGACTCTCTCCTGAGGTAAGAAGGGAGCAGGCTCGAAAATTTGATGAAATGGAAACAGATATCATTGTTTCGACAGATGCTATTTCCATGGGGATGAACCTGCCAATTCGAAGAATTGTTTTTTCTACTTTAACGAAATTCATTAACAACAAAGAATATGTCATTTCTGAAAGTGAGATCAAACAGATTGCAGGACGAGCTGGTCGATACCTTCGATTTCCTACTGGATTCGTTAATTGTCTTCAAAAAGTTGATGATGGAATCGATCAAATTCAATCAGCCCTCGATACTGACCTTGAGCAACAGACTCAGTGTATGGTTGGACCTGACTTGGATATTTTCAATCAGGTGAATGGAGCATTGTCATCGCATAACCTACCTGAATTGAAGCTTTCCGAATTTTTGAGATTGTTTAACACCATGACTTTTCAAAAGCCATTTTACTGTGTTGATCTTAAGGAAATGATTGAGCTCGCTGAAATGGTGGAAGAGGCTGACATTGACAGCAATCTTTCCAATGCCGAAATCTTTGGTTTTGCTTGCGCTCCAGTCAACCTAGGTCTGATGGAGCACGTTCAATACTATATTTGGATTTTGAATAAGTATGTTCAGATGCAAGAAATTAGAAATGAACCTATTATTCACCAATCTGATGATATCGATTATCTTGAAACTTCCATTAAATGTGTTGAATTGTATCAATGGCTTTCGCGCCATTTTAACAATAAGAATTTCTTCTACAATGAAGGTGAATTGTTGGAAAACAAATCACTTGCTATCGAGCAGCTTAATGGCTTGCTCTCGGTAAAACTGATACCTAAGTGTTCGAGTTGTGGTGTTAAGCTAGAAGATGATTTCAAATTTCCTATCTGTGAAGAGTGCTTCAAGGAACGCCGATTTAAAGGAAGACGTCCTTCTGGTCATTCAAAAGGTGGCAAAGGCAAACCTGGTAGCGGCAGCGGTAAAGGTGGATACCGAGGTAAGTCTAGTGGAAGCGGCAGTGGTGGTGGCCCTGGGAAAGGTGGAAAGAAATTTTCTGGAAAGAAGAAGTTCGGGGTCAAAAGAAAACGTAAGGGATGAATCTTCAATCAGCAGTAGAGCAAGTCTTATTCGGTGGTAGTATCGAGGACAAACTTCTCGATCTGTCTGAGTTTGATCTTAAATTTAGTCTGACGCCAACCAAGAAAGAGATTCTCCCTGGTCGAAATAAATCAATAGAGTTCTCAAAAGAACAAATTAAATTTCCAAGAGCAGGAAGTTTTCACTTAAAAGAAAAGCGAGCATTGGCCCTGCATTTTTTTGCCAATCATGAATTACTTGCTATTGAAATGATGGCAGCCGCACTTCTGATGTTTCCCGATTTGACGGAATCCTTTAAGAAAAATCTAGTTTCAACTATCAAAGACGAACAAAAGCACTTTCTCCTCTATCGAAAAAGAATGAATCAGCTTGGAGTTGATTTTGGTGATTATCCATTAAATGATTTTTTCTGGCGTCAATTTGCCAGTATTAAATCTCCTGAAGAATTTTATGCTTTAGTGGCCTTGACCTTTGAATCAGCCAATTTGGATTTTGCCATTTATTACAGAGACATTTTTGGAGAAGTTGAAGATCTTGAATGTCAAAAGATCATGTCAATCGTTTTGGAAGATGAAATCAAACATGTGGCGAGAGGGAGAAGCTTTCTTGAGTCCCAAGTCGATCCTAAAGAGCTTTGGAACTATTATCAAAGTCTTCTTCCAGATAAAATTACTCCCGCCAGATCCAAAGGAATCAAGTTTTTTGACGAGCCAAGATTGAAGGCAGGACTTTCTCCGGAGTTTATATCCTCTCAGCGAGATTATCGGGATCAGTTCAAAGTTACTAAACGCAAGGAATGGGATTGAGTACTTTCAGAGTCAACATTGACTTCGAGTATGAACTCTATGACAGTTCTTGGTCGTTCGAGGGAGCAACTTTTAGAAAAATGTGTCAAGAATTAGAGTGGCTATATCTGTTTATGGGTGAGGACGGTACATCTTTATCCAGTGATGTGAACTATAGTCAAATGTATCTGGATTTCGTTTCTGATATTTCAAAAAAACAAATTGATAAAGTTCTTCTTTCTAGGAATGCCATTCCGTGGTGGGGTAATTCATTTAATGATGAAGAAAAAAAATGGAACAGCAAACTGACTTCATTTGAAATCAGTTCCAAGCTTGGACTTTTGCCCGCTGGGTCCCGAATAATAAATTCATCGCAAGAGTTGGATCAGTATTTTCAAGAGGGGATGGTTCTCAAACCCCCCTTTGAGTTTTCCGGCCGAGGATTCAAGAAGAGTAAAGATGGAAAAGTAGATTTTCCTGTAATTCTTGAACCATGGGAAAACCGTTCTCTGGATTTTGGGATACGCTACGATTATCAGACTAAAAATTTAAGCATCATTGAGAACTTTAATGATCGAAAAGGCCAATTTCGCGGAGGAAGGCTTCGACCTGATCTCTTGGATGACCTAGATCAAAATATTTTACAAAAGATAGTCGAAGAATATCGCCTTTTGGGAATAACGGACTCTCTTCAACTTGATTGTTATCAGACCCAAAGGGGAATCAGATATCTTGTAGAGGCCAACCATCGCAAAACCATGGGTGATTTTATAAAATATATGAATTCAATAGAGCAGTTTTCCACTTCCTCATTTCTTTTTCTCAATAAAAAAGATTCCACACAATTTGAAAAAATGAACACAAGATTCATCAGACTTTCTCCTGAAAATAATTTTTTTCAATGTTATGCTGTCGAAGACCTTGAACAGGACCTATTAGAGAGTTTCTTAAACTGAGTAAAGTACTCGGTAAAAATGCAATTTCAATTAAATATGCTCCCCATCTTGTCGATAAGTACTTATAATCAAATGTAACGCAGATTCCTAAATCTTTTGAGGTTAAATGGACGTCAAAGAGATTATCGACAAAATCAAAGCTTCACTGCCTTTCCTTAACAAAGGAGAGGAGGAAGATGATGATGAAGTGACAGGTGAGCACGAAGTCGATATTGATGACGATGATGAAGAAGGCGCAGAACCAAAAAAGAAAAAAGCCAAGGGTGAACAAGGCGAAGAGGGAGATGAAGAGGATGCAGAAGTTGATGAAGCTGCAGCCAAACGCTCAAAACTTATCAAAGGTGTCGCCGGTCTAGTTGTGGCCTGGGTTGCAATAGATGAGTTTATTTTAAAAGAAGATCCACCTCCACCAGCTCCGGTTGTTCAGAAAAGACCTCAAAGAAAAAAACCTAAGAAAACTCCAGCTCCGGTAGAAACTGCGGTAGCTGAAACAACTCCTGAAGTGGCCCCAGAGGTAACTCCTGAAGAAGCACCACCAGAACCAATGGAAACACCGGTTGCCGAGTTCACTCCAGAAGAAACTCCTGAAACAATTGAAACACCTGTGGCCGAAGTTACTCCAGATGTCACAGTTGAGGAAACGCCAGAGCCAGTCGCAACAGTGGCCGTCGAGGAAACTCCGGATATTCCAGTTGCAGGTGGCGAGACTGATACAGGTACAAATCCAATGGGAGGATTTGTAGACGGCGGAGCAGGTAATCAGCCCATGGATAGTGCCATCACCAATCTTGTTGATAATGTAAAAGATCAAAACTTAGAAGATAAGATTGCGCCACCAAAGATGGAGTATATTGAACCACCTGACTATGAAAGTTTAGGACGCGGCCTGGTTTACAATTGCAAAGGGAAGCACTGGGCATGTGTTGATAAGAGATCTTATTTCAAGTGTCGGGACAATCAAAAATGGTCAAAAGAAAATGGAAAATCTCCCGAGTGTGTGACTAGACCTGTTTATGCTTCATATGAAGATTGTCGTACAATTCAAAAGTATTACGTAAATACAAGTTTCAAAGTCGATTTCTGCGAATAAGAGAAGTATTCACTTTCAATTGAAAAAAATGAAATGATTTTCTTAAGCGGCGTCTTTCTTGAATTCGCCCTCGATGATACCAAGAGCAAATGTTGGTTGGTTTTGAGCTTGATCTCTTTCCATGGCCTTGATGAAAAACTCTACAAGATTGGGATCAAATTGTGATCCTGCAAATTCTCTTAGTTCTTCAAAAGCAACTTCATAAGGAAGGCCCTTTCTATAAGGTCTGGTTGAAGTCATGGCATCAAAAGTATCAGCGATAAGAATGATTCTTGAGTAAAGAGGAATATCTTCACCGGCCATTCCATCTGGATAGCCTCTTCCGTCATATCTTTCGTGGTGATGCTTGGCGAACTTGGCAGCCTCTTCAAACGGAGCAAATCCTTTGAGGATTTCAGCTGAAAGCTCAGGGTGTTTTTTCATTTTGAGAAATTCATCTTCATCAAGTCTTGCTGGCTTGAGGAGGACACTGTCTGGAACACCAATTTTTCCAATATCGTGAAAAAGAGCTGCAAGCTCTAGATCATAAAGCTGTTCATCACTCAGTCCGTATTCTTTTCCAAGTTGAAGACTGTAAAAGGCAACTCTCATACTATGACCGAACGTATAATCATCTTTGCACTCCAGGGCCTTGAGCAAAGCACGAACAGACATCTCAAGGATGTCTTTTCTTACTGATTTTAGATCCTCTACCTCTTTAGTAAGATTCAACATGGCCAGACCGCTGACCAAGTGAGGAAGAGAAATTACGTTGTCTTTTTTTGCCATTAAATTCAGCCTGTAAAAATAAATAACGCTGAGTATTATTTTATCGTCAATCTAGATAAATTTCGGAATATCCAAGGGGAAACTTTAGTGGATAAATAGACTTTAAGTACTTTCGGTAAGTTATTCGAATTCTAAACCACAAAAGATTAGCCAAGATGAATGGGCAGCATTTTACAAAACTTCTTTAACATATCGAATTTATTGAAATGAGATTCTTCAATACCAAAGTCCCCCAATTGCAGTTAAAATAGTGAAATTACAGGAGAGTAGAAAATCGATGGATATGATTAAACTTTTCATTTGCTCCAAGGATCCGGCACCATTTGGCTATTTCAGACCAGTAGAAAGTCGTTTTCCTATGATGAAATTCAATACTCAGCAGTTGGCGGGACTCGAAGGAATCAAGTTCACTGGAAATGAGACAGTTGTTTTTCATATCAAAGACAAAAAAGATATTCAGGCCATAGAGTCCTTCACTGAAAAAATCAGAGATTTCTTTGTTTGCTTCAATTGGAATAGCCTCGAGGAGGGTCTACAAGAGAGAATCAAACTCTTTTACACCACTCACCCTCAAGTGACAGGTCTGATTGACCTTGGTAAACCTTTGGAGTTTCATTTACCGCTTCTAGCTTCATCGTTCAGAAAAGGTCTTGAAGACAAAATTGATCTAGGCGAAGTAAGCCAACAGATGAACAAGATCGTTGGAAGAAGCTTGGCTGAACTTCAGCGCTTGAAGCGTTTGCACGAAAAAATTGTTCCAATGAGACAGGAAAACTACAAAGGTTTGAATATTGTTTCTAAGTTTGGAGCAGGTGAGAGTAGTGGTGGCGAATTCTTTGATATCGTCAAAGGAGACAAGCAGTTTTTGGTTCTTGTCACATCTTCTTCGTCTTATGTCGTCTCATCCATGGTTTTAACACACTTCGAATACTTCAGAGATAAAACTCTCTTCAGTAATGAAGAGATGGAAAAGTTTCTGACAAATCTTTCTCATGATATTCGAGATAGAGGCTTCGATGATACTGATCATCGAGTTGTTGAAATTTTTCTCATGAGAATTGATATTAATTCTCTTCAAATTGAAGGCCATCAATTCGGAGAGTTCGAACTCAAATCACTCAAAGGTGTGCATACAAAATCAAATGAGCTGCCATTGGATGATATGTTTTTTGAAAAAAGTCATTTTGTTTCAAGACTTAATCGAGGGGAGCAGCTTCTGATCTTGTCCCCTGGAGTTCTAAGAAACTTTCAAACAAGGAAGGAAGAACTTCCTTCATCTTTCTATACCGATTTGTTTGATCAAGCACCAAATCAGATGATCAACGAAATCTTTTTTCAGATGAAAAAGGAAGTCAAAGGAGATTTCCTTGATCATGATGCAACAGTAATTTATCTGGAGGTAAATCCCAATGTCATTGTTCAAGTCTAAAGCGATTTTAACTCTGCTTTTTCTCTTCTTTACCTCTTCAGCTTTTTCAGCTTTTGATGAAATGCAATGCTTGAACAGCAGCTTTTCCACTTCTGTTAGTCATAAGGGAAAACCATTTGGTTTGACTCAAAATGTAATCAAGATCGGCAAGGAAAATTGTGTCATTACGATTGAACATGAAAAGCTCAAGTTCATGAAAAAGAAATTTGTCATTGATGTTTGTCGAGCACCTGTCCATATTAAGGCCGGTGTTGGAGCAGTCGAAGTCCTTAAACGTGAAGGTGAGTGTGATAAAAAGGCCAAAGGTGAATTCTGTAAAGAATTGAGGTTCATTGAAGATATCATTCAAGATGATGGTTTGATCTTTGCCAAAGGTGAAAAAGAAGACATTGAAACTGACCACGGAAGAATTTATTGTTCTTACTTGCTACTTAAGGCCTATCTAGAATCTGGCCGAGTTCTCTCACGTCACAATGGCGGCTTTAGGATGCAAGGAATTCCTCTCATTGCACCTTCTGAGCTTAAAAAGAATCCTAGTGATGGAATGGCCGAGTCTACAAAAGCTGATGAAGAAGCTGCGCCAGTAGCTCCAGCGGTTGAAGCTACTCCCCAATCAACAAGTAATCAGGGAGCTGATTTCTAGAAATTATTTTACGGATTTAAAAGCGGCGCCAGTCTCTTTGTCAGGTTCTCCACCAACGTGAATTACTTCACTTGAAAATTGCAAATCTTTATTTTTGCCGGCCATTAGTTGCTTTCCTTGTCATTGATAAAGTGAAGAATATCAATGTCTGTGAGTACGTTGCAAAGCTTGTCGTTCTTTGTCACAAGTACAATTTCTTTTTTGATGAGACTGTCAGTCACATCTGAAAGAAGTTGGTTGCAATCAATTGTCGTGAATTTATTGGTCGTTGCTAGAGAGATTGAATCTGAAAGGTGATAAGCACCTTGGAAAACCGGCTTGAGCAGGTCTTTTTCAGCAACAACACCTTTCACAGTACCTTGCCCCATAACTGGAAGCTGAGAAATTCCTTTCTCGTCGAACATCTTGATAGCGTCACCGATTGTTGCAGTATCTGGAATGGTGATGACATTGAGGTCTTCTTTTCCAAGATACTTCAAGATTTCACTGATCTGGACGTTAAATGATGAATCAAGATATCCGTTATCACTCATCCAGTCGTCATTGAAAATTTTTGAAGCATATCTGTTTCCTGAATCGTGAAGGAGAACAAGAATCTTTTTCGGCTCTTTTAATTTTCTAGCATATTTGATGGCACCAAGAACGGCAGCTCCAGCTGAACCACCGGCATAGATCCCTTCTTGTTTAAGAAGTCTTCGGGTCATCAGAAAACTTTCTTTGTCGCCAATAACTTCATACTCATCGATATAATCGAAGTCGTAGTTACCTGGAATAAAGTCTTCCCCAACACCTTCTAGTACATATGATTTAGCTTCAATCATCTCACCAGTTCGGGCGTAGTGATAAACGATGGAACCTTCACAATCGACACCAATGATTTTCACTTTGTCGCCCATCTTCTCTTTGAAATATTTTCCACAACCCGAAATTGTCCCACCTGTTCCAATACCGGCCATGAATACGTCGAAGTCTCCACCTGTTTGCTCGTATATTTCTGGAGCTGTCCAAGTATAGTGAGTCATACGGTTATCAAGATTGTCGTATTGGTTTACATAGAATGAGTTTGGAATGGTCTCACTCAATCTTTTTGAAACACTATAGTAAGATCTAGGATCATCAGGCTCTACGTTGGTTGGGCATACAACAACTTTCGCACCAAATGCTCTGAGGTTGTCGATCTTTTCTTTTGATTGTTTGTCAGCAAGAACGAAAATACATTTGTAACCATTAACAACTGCCCACATCGCAAGACCGACACCGGTATTCCCTGATGTTCCTTCAATGATTGTTCCACCTGGCTTGAGTCTACCATCTTGGACAGCTCGATCCAGCATGTAGGCACCAATTCGATCTTTAGTCGAACCGCCCGGGTTCATGTATTCGAGTTTGACGTAGATTTCACTCTCTACATCTGCGGCGACTTTATTAAGTTTAACAATAGGTGTTCCACCAATCGCTTCAAGAACGTTGGCCTTAGCTCCCTTCATCATGGTCAACTCCCTTTTGAGTTTTTGTTGATCAGGACATCTTCCAGGCTTCGGCCAACTCGCTCACATGTTGAGCTGGAGAAGTACCGAGAACCTCTGGAAAATCGATGACTTTTTCGAAGTTTCTACTTGCGAACTCTTTTATCTTATTTTCCCTGTCTAGCATAGAGTTACGGACGTGAAGATAGTGTGAGTTGGTAGGATTCCAGCCTTCGAGATGGCTTCGAAGGCATTTATTGATACAGAGATAGCTGTCGCCATGCATGAATTCCACTGCGTGATTGTGCAGGGTGTTGGCCTCGTCTATTTTGTGTTGTTCAACAGAGGTTACCAAGAACCAGTTAGAGTTCTCAATTTGTCTCAAGCGGTCTTGAAACTTGAGGGCCTCAAGGAAGGCTTCGCGATTTTTATAAATGGCCACAACGGCATCCACAAAGGTTTCGACGAATTCTTCACCTGTCACTTTTTCAAGATATTTAAGTAGTTTTTTCACTCCCGAGGAAACAATCATCGCAAGAAAACCTGTGCCTTCTTTTTCTGAACTTCTTTGAAACTTCTTTCCAAGAAATTTAAAGATCTCAATAAAGCTCTTATCGAAGAATTGTTTAATTCGAAGAGAGGCCTGGAGGAAATCAATAAAGTGTTTTCCTGGAGGAGTATCAAGGACAATTGTATCGTAATTTCCTTTGCTCAAGTGGTGCTGAACTTCAATGATGGCCATGATTTCGTTCATTCCACCATTGGGGCGGGCGAGAATATCAATAATTGGATTTTCAAATTCTCTTTCAGTTCCAGCTTCCCATTTCATACGTCTCAATGTGGCTCTCGGAGACATCAAAAGAGCATCAAATGTGAATGACTTCTGTTCATATCCAGGAAAAATAGTCGAACTGATAGGTTGAACCTCTCCAGCTTCGGTATTTTCGAGGCCCAGAATTTGCTTCAATCTTTTTGCGGGATCAATTGTGATCAGCAGAACTTTTTTATTGAGATTCGCAAGTTCTAATGCCCTGGATGTAGCCAGAGTGGTTTTTCCAACTCCTCCGGTTCCGCAAAAAATCTCAATCGGTTTTGGGTTTATTACCATAGACCCTCCAAGTGCTTGGTGAGGCCTTTGATATTTTCCACTTCATTTGAAGTTGAGAGGTGAGGGAGTATCTTGGCAAATTTACCTTCAAATTCGCTGACGACTTCTTTTTCCATCTCTACTTTTTTTGCCAAGAAACTTGGAAGTTCTTCATCTTGATTATTGAGTTCATCAGACAAATGAATCGCATCGTTGACGATCAAACTCACATTGGAGATCTCAAGATCATTCAAGCTCTTTTTGAGATCTATTCCTTCATTAACGGCCATTAATGTAGGCAAAGTTACTACAATTGTTCGAAGTCTTTTTTCATTATAGATGAACTGATGCATCCGATTGATATCGTCAACGATCATTCCCTTTCCGAACATTTCTTTGAAATTATGAGATGATTCAAACATGGTGATGGCATGTCCACTTGAAGGAGAGTCCATCACGATATGCAGATCCGGATCATTCTGGAGTTTTTCTATGATGTGTCCTAAAAGGATCATCATCCCAAGACCCGGAATCATATTGAAGAGAGATTTGAAAAATGGTGTTTTCATAATCCAGCCGGCAACCATCTCACTACCAAGTTTCTTGGCAATGTAGGTTTCTGCGGATTTTCCTGTGCTCATTTCCCAATAAGGAATTTCCATTTGATCACAGAGTTTCTCATTAGTGATCTGATCAAAGCTGTTATAAAGAACTTTGACTCCAGATTCGTGGAGATGTTTGGTAATAGCGAGTGCCAAGGAAGTTTTTCCCACACCACCTTTACCGGTGACGACAATAAGTCTTGGAACTTTAGAAGAGTCCATTTCTTAGAACGAATACATCCCGGTGATCATCAACTTAGCATAGGAACCTTCAACTTCGGGACCTAGGTCTTGTTTGACATCAAACGGGTTGTGTAGCTTTGCCAGAATTCCTGTCGTAAAATTTCTGTTCAGTCTGAGCTCCGCTCCGACACCGACGTGCCAACCGAAAGAGGTTTTCGTTTCAGATTCTTGAAGAACTCCATTCACATATCTTTTGACCTTTGGTTGATAAAAACCAAGACCACCAGTTGCGAAAGGAGCAAAAGCATCAAATTGATAGACTTTAGCTTTGATTCCAAGACCGAGCCCTGTCGTACGCACCCATTGTTGTCTGAACGAATGCTTGTTCGAATGGAAATCAGCAATGAAATCGAAAGAGTGACTGGCAGAATAAGTATAAAGTAGATCCCAAGTAATTTTGTCTTCGCCGTAATCATCAAACTTTCCTCTTAGAAAGGTTTGACCGATTCCGACACCAACAGAATGAACTTTGACTGCTCCTGGAACTCTAGGTTCAGCAGAGACAACTCTTGGTTCAGTTTTTTTGGTTTCTTTTTTCTCGACGGCTTCTTCTGCGCCAAAAGCAAAACTGGTTCCGATCATAAAAACTATGACCGGAACCAGCTTCTTATTGAAATTCAATGAAAAAGGCATTTTACCAGATCCCTTTTAAAGGATTAATACAACCTCTCTAAGCTTAGTTCAAAGTGCTTGGAGTTTCAATTGTTGTATTAAGATCTGTGTTCTGCATGAAAGGCTTGAAACCTTCAGTAGCAGTTGTCTCAGCAGCAACTTCAGGAGCTTCAACACCTTCAAGGCTTCTGATATATCCAGTAAATGTACCTTCAGTGCTTCTGATAACTCTCTTAAGAAGCTCAACATCACCAGCTTTAGTTGATTTTCTTTCTTGATCAAAAAGAAGCTGAATTTGAGTCATGTATGTGATGTCGTTCTTAGTTTTGTTGTCGATTACCTGAATCTCGTGACCTTCTCTGATGATCTGAGCGATCTCTTCAAGAGTCACATAACAGCTTTGATGTGTGTCATAAAGCTTTCTGTTTTGGTACCTTTTGATAATTCTAACGTCATTCATCATTCTTTCCCCTATTTTTGGATGCAAGTTTTGTTTACTTACAAACTGATAATTTTCAAATCCGTTGTGCTTATAGCATGCGATCCGTGGATTTTAACGTGATGTGTAGAATTTTCACTGCCTTGCGACATTTTTTAGGATTCTGTTAGGGAAACCTCAAAATATCGGCAAGTTACACATTGTTAAGTGGGCCACGCACCACACTTAATGCTTTGCTTAAGCTAACGACCCAATGAATTAGCAATTTCCAAATGATGCTGTCAACATAAAGCGGCTTAAAATCAGCCTACACTGCACAAATTTTTTTAAAATTATGTGATTCTTACTACTTATAAAACCAAATAAAAAAGACCGATTCTCGTACAAAACCCGTGTTTAAAGCTCAAATTCTAGCATTTGACGGAAATTCTTTCCGATCATAGGCCCTGCATCAATCGTTCCCAGCTTTCGCTAAGACTTTTATTGAAAAGGTCGAAAAGATGATAAATAGGGGCTTCAGGTATGGAGCCGTATAATCCTATGGAAAGGAATGATTCAGATGAATAAAGCTACGATCCTGATTCTTTTGTTGCCGATGTCGCTACTTGTTTCATGTGCAACGGGGTCGAAATCAAAAGACATTCAAAAAGTAGAAACTCCTGTTGCCCAAGTCGATCCAGGCGAGGCCTTAAAGCAAGCTGCTGAAAAACTAGATAAGCTCGCTGACGAAGCCAGAAAGTCGGGTCCAGAAGCTGTTCGCTATTTGGCAACTGACCTATATCTCAAGGCGACAGATGCTTCGATCAGAGGCGATGCTCAAACCGCAGTTTTTCTTTATAAGCATGTTCACTCACTTGTCCCAGATGATGTTTACATAAAAAAGAAATATGCTGTTGAGTTGATTAGAGTTGGTGATCTTGAGAGTAGTGAGAGCCTACTTAGTGATGTTTACAAAGCCGAAAAAGATGAAAACGTTGGTTTGATTTTGGGTGGTGTTTACACTGCACTCGATAAAACCAAAGAAGCCAGAGTAACTTATCGTTCTGTGATGAAAGACCATCCTAAGAGTGAAGAGGCCTGTGTTTTTCTCGCAAAATCATTTGCTTTGAGTAAGGACAAGAAAGAAGCCTATAAGCTTTTGGATAGCTGCGAAGCCAAGATCAAAGGCAAAGCAATTTTTAGTTACTTCAAAGGGAAAATGGCCGTCGATGAAGGAAATAAGAAAACTGCGATGAAGTATTTCCAGCATTCTTTGAAAGTCGACAGAAATTATCACCAGTCTGTTATTGCCATTGGACTTCTTCATGAGGAAAAAGAGCAGTATGATAAAGCGATTGGTGTATACGAAAAGTTTTTGAAAGTTGAGCCAGAAAATTTTCCAGTACTATCAAGACTTGTTCAGATTCTTTTTGCTACGGGTAAGTATGATCAAGTTGTTCGTTATGCTGAGAAGCTTTCAAGTCTTGACCAGTCGGATCTCAATCTAAAAGTCAGACTAGGAATCCTTTATACTGATAAGAAAAGATTCAATGATGCCATTGGTGTCTTCAAAGAAATACTTGAAGCAGTTCCTGGGTCAGACAAAATTCTTTATTACTTGGGAAGCCTCTATCAGCAAATTGATAAATTTCATGATGCAATCGGCTACTTCTCAAAAATTGAAAGTGCCAGTACCTTATTTCACGATTCTCATGTTCAAATCGCTCAAATGTTGCAGGCGATGGCCCAAGAGAAACAAGATCAAGAAAATAAATTTGTTGAATTCGTTAACGAAAAATCAAAATCCAATGACAAGTTGAAATTGGAATTGGGTGTGATGTTGACTGGATACTGGGAAGGAAAGAGTCAGTACGAGAAAGCCATTGTTGTTCTCGATGACCTCAAGTCTCACGAAGGTTATACGGAAGGACATGAATATTACAGAGCTTCTCTTTATGAGAAGAATAAGCAATTCGATGATGCGAGAGACATCATAGAAAAAATGATTGAGAAAAATCCTGAGAATCCACATGCTTTGAACTTTCTTGGGTACTCTATGCTGGAGAGAAATGAAGATCTTGAAAAGGCCTATGTGCTAATCAAGAAAGCCGTTGATCTCAAGCCTGAAGATGGATTCATCAGAGATTCGCTAGGATGGTATTACTATAAGGTAGGAAAGCTTGATCTTGCACTTCAAGAAATCAAGAAGGCATGGGAATTGGTGAAAGATGATGTTGTCATCACGAAGCACCTTGCCATTATCTACAAGGAAATGGAAAAATACGACGAAGCTAAGAAGTACTATATGGAGGCTTTGAAGCATTGCAAACTCGAAAGCGAAAAACAAGATGTCTTGAAAGAACTGGAAGATTTGGAAAATGTCAGACTACCAGCTTCGAAGGACAAGCAAGATGTAGTGAAGGAGCCCCGTACAACGGACGCTCCTTCCTCCAATTAATTTTTCTCACCCTCCTTTTTTCCTCCTGTTCACACTTCAAATCAAAAAATTTATCGACTTCCAAACAGTTTCATCAATCTGTTACAAAGTTCTGCTTTTCTGGTGAAGGAAAAGGGCGAATTCAATTAAGAAACAACAAATATCTTTTTCGATATGAATCAGTTCTCAACCAGCAAGAGAAGACTTGGCAATTGGCCTTTAATATCCCCGTTCATGGGGAGGAGTTAATTGAACTCGATTGGAATAAAGAACTTCGAGTGAACGGAAAGTTTTATGGAAGATTACTGGCCCAGACAAGACAAATGAAAAACGGGGAAGAGCAGAGAATGCTATTAAAGAAGTTTTTGCATTTCTTGGTCGACATGGGAAAACTTTCGAATGCTAAAATTGAAGATCTTTCATGTGATGAAAAATCTTGTAAGGCCTTTGATCAGCAGTGGGCATGGAGTCAAAAGGACTCCAACTTTACTGTGACGCAAAAACTTAATGACAGACATCTTCTTGTTGCAAAGGGTTATGAAACTGGTGAAAACTTCTTTGGAAAGTTGACATTTTCAGTCGAAGATACTGAAAACTCTCAAGCCGTCTCAAAAGACCTTGCACTTAGTCTCTTTGCCACTAGCTGCGATCGCTAATGTAAGAAATTTTCTTTTGCTGCCGTGAGTCTCCATTCTTTATAGAGAATAATTGGAAAAAGCTCGTCTTTTTATATATAAATTTCGGCTAAACCTGCATGAGCTTTGGTTTTTACCGTTATTAGCAAATATTTGTACAAGGATGATCCTAATGAAAAAGATGATCACGATTTTGTTGTCGCTTGGTCTTGTGCTCGGACTCTCGAGCTGTACCAAAAAAGAAATTTCCAATGAAAAGGTTTTGAATCTTGCCGTTTCGGCCAAGATCAAAGGGATGGATCCAATCTATGCCAACGACCTTTACTCTTCAAACGAAGTTGCAAGAGTTTACGAAGGACTACTCGAGTATCACTACTTGAAGAGACCTTACACTCTTGTTCCAAACTTGGCTGAAGCCCTTCCAACAGTTTCAGATGATGGAATGACTTACACTTTCAAAATTAAACAAGGTGTAAAGTTCCACGATGACAAAGCTTTCCCAAACGCAAAGGGAAGAGAACTTACAGCTGAAGATTTTGTTTACTCAATCAAAAGACTTGCCGATCCAAAACTACAGTCACTTGGATGGTGGCTACTTGATGGAAAGATCAAAGGTCTTAATGAGTGGAGAGACAAGTATGCTGATCAACCAAAAGTTGATTACACTGAAGAAGTTGAAGGTCTTAAGACCGTTGACAGATATACTCTTCAGTTCACACTTGCTAAGCCATTTCCACAATTCCTTTATGCTCTAGCTATGCCATTTACATTTGCTGTTGCTAAAGAAGTAGTTGATCACTATGGAAGCGAATTCATCAACCACCCTGTTGGAACTGGTCCATTCGTTCTTCCTGAGTTCAAACAAACGAACATGATTGTTTATACAAAGAACCCAACTTTCAGAAAGAAGACTTTTCCAGCTGAAGCAAGTGACGAGTTTAAAGAGATGCTTGCAGACGCAGGAAAACAACTTCCACTTGTTGATAAAGTTGTCGTTAACATCCTAGTTGAATCACAACCTAGATGGTTGAACTTCCAAAAAGGTAAAATCGACTATATCGGAATTCCAAAAGATAACTTTGATTCTGCTGTTATTCCTGGAAAAGGGATTACTGATGATCTTAAAGCAAAAGGTATCAACCTGACTGTAACGCCATCTCTAGATGTTACTTACACTGCTTTTAATCACGACAATAAACTTTTTGGTAATGAGAAACTAAGACAAGCTATGTCTGCAGCTTTCGATCCATACACTGCCAACAAACTTTTTTATAATGATACAGCTCTTCCAGCTCAATCAGTTGTTCCTCCAGGAATTGCAGGTCATATTGATGGTTACAAGAATCCATTTATCGGACCAAACGTTGAGCTTGCAAAGAAACTTCTAGCTGATGCTGGTTTCCCAGAAGGTAAAGGACTTCCTGAGATTACTTATGACTGTCCTTCTTCAACAATCTCAAGACAGATTGGTGAATTCTTCAAGCAGCAAATGGCTAAAATTGGCGTGAACATCAAAGTTGTTCAAAACCCATGGCCAGAGCTACAAAAGAAAATCAAAAACAGAACTGTAATGCTATACGGAATTGCTTGGGGAGCGGATTACCCAGATGCTGAAAACTTTCTTCAGCTTCTCTACGGTCCTAACAAGTCTCCAGGAGCAAATGGTTCTGGATTCAACAATGAAGAATTCAATAAGCTATTTAAAACAGCTGCTGTTCTTCAAGACAGTCCTGAAAGAACTGCTCTTTATGAGAAAATGAACAGAATCGCTGCTGAGAAAGTGCCTTGGATCTTTGGTGTTCACAGACAAAGTTATGTTCTTTTCCATAGCTGGGTGAAGAACTACATTAATGCTGACTTCAATGCAGGTCAGGCTCAGTACTTGAATGTTGATATCAAGGCGAAACAGGAAGCGATTAAAAAGCTCTAAAAGGTTCTTTTAAGTGAATATTTGGGTATATGTCCTAAGAAGGCTCCTCTATGTAATTCCGATATTACTAGGGGTTTGCCTTATTATCTTTGTTCTCTTTAACGTAGTAGCAGGTGATCCAACTCACCTGCTTCTTGGTAAACACGCAACAGCTAAACAAATGGCCGAGCTTCGTCATGAGCTAGGTTTGGATAGACCATGGTTTTTCCAATATCTTGACCTTGTAAAATCGGCTTTTACTTTTGACTTTGGAAGATCTTGGTCAACTAAACAATCCATTACGACTATGATCAGTGAAGGAGCTCTTCCTTCGTTGACTCTAACGATTCCTGGATTTGTTTTGACGACAATTTTTTCTGTTAGTTTGAGTTTACTTGTAGCTTTTTATCGAGGTTCGTTTTTTGACCGTTTTTCAGTCTTTATTTGTGTCGGTTTGATGAGTATTTCTTCTCTTGCCTACATTCTTTTTGGACAGTGGTTTTTTGCTTATTACTTAGGGTGGTTTGAGATTTCAGGATACGATTCTGAATTTCCAAACTGGATTCCTTACGTACAGCTACCAGTTCTTATCTGGATTATTCTTTCCATTGGGCCTGATTTGAGATTTTTTAGAACAATCATGCTTGATGAAGTTTATCAGGACTATGTAAGGACAGCTCGTTCAAAAGGTTTGGGAGAGAAAGTTATTCTTTTCAAACACGTACTTAAGAATGCAATGATTCCTATCATTACATATGTCGTTATTCAGATTCCTTTCCTTATTCTTGGAGCACTTCTTATTGAGTCGTTCTTCGGGATTCCAGGTTTGGGAGGAATTACGCTTAATGCGATCAATTCATCGGATTTCCCTGTGATCAGGGCCATGACAGTATTGTCTGCAGTCGCCTATATCATTTTTAGTGTGATTACAGACGTACTTTATACGATCGTTGATCCACGAGTTAGATTGAAATAATTAAGGATAAAAGATGGAAAATGCCCAAGTGGTAACAGCCAATATGACTCAGAACAAAGAGCAAAAATCCAAATCGCTTTGGAGACATGCTTTTGAAACTCTTATGAAAGATAAGATGGCGGTTGCAGCAATTGCAATCTTCATCATCTACTCAATCATTGCTCTTTTAACGAGTGTTGATATTATCGCCGGTGACTGGGCGAAAGAGGTTGGAGCAAGTTACTCACCTCCGTCAGTTGAAAACTGGTTTGGGACTGATATTTTCGGAAGAAGTGTTGTTGCCAAGACATTGAAGGGGACTCAGGTCGCTATGTCGATTGGACTATTCACAGCAACTCTTTCTGCGATCATTGGAATTATACTTGGTTCAATTGCTGGATATTATGGTGGAAAAGTCGATGAGATCATCGTTTGGTTTTACACAACTTTTTCATCTATCCCTGGAATCATGCTTTTGGTTGCGATTACCTTCATTCTTGGAAAAGGACTTGTTGCAGTTTATCTAGCCTTGGGATTAACCAGCTGGGTGAGTTTGTGTCGTCTGATCAGAGGTGAAGTTATCCGTCACAAGGATAGAGAATATGTTCATGCTGCCACGGCCATTGGAGGGGGAGATTTTAGAAAACTCTTCATGCATATTCTTCCGAACGTTCTTCATATTGTGATCATCAACTTTTCTCTTCAATTTCAGGTAGCCATCAAGTCGGAAGTTATTCTTTCGTATCTTGGTCTTGGGGTTCAAGGGAGACCATCATGGGGAACCATGATTGATGATGCCAAGCTTGAGCTTGCAAGAGGCGTTTGGTGGCAGCTGGCAGCAGCGACATTTGCAATGTTTGTGATCGTTCTCTCGTTGAACATTCTTGGGGATGCTTTGAGAGATGCCCTTGATCCAAAACTTAAAGGTAAGTAGAATTTAGTTCCATATAACAGGATAAAAAATGAGCGAAAAAGTACTCGAAGTTAAAAACCTCAAAGTTGAATTCAACACGGACCGTGGTGTTGCCACTGCAGTCAATGGTGTGAATTTTGATGTTTATAAAGGTAAAACCATTGGTATCGTTGGAGAGTCTGGATCTGGTAAGTCAGTTTCGGCACTCTCTATTATGAGATTGATTCCTAATCCTCCGGGAAGAATTTCTGGTGGAGAGATTCTTTTTAATGGTGAAAACCTCTTGAATATTCCAATGGAAGATATGAGAAGAATCAGAGGTAACAAGATTGCCATGATCTTCCAGGAGCCAATGACTTCATTGAATCCTGTTTTTACAGTTGGTAACCAAATTGAAGAAGTTCTCGAACTTCACCAAAGTCACCTCTCACCTAAAGATAGAAGAGAAAAAGCTGTTGATATGCTTAGACTGGTTGGGATCCCGTCTCCTGAGAAAAGGGTGACTGAATATCCTCACCAAATGTCTGGTGGTATGAGACAAAGGGTGATGATTGCCATGGCCCTTTCTTGTGAACCAGATATTTTGATTGCTGATGAGCCTACAACTGCACTCGATGTGACAATTCAAGCTCAGATTCTTGAACTCATGAACAAGCTTCAAAAAGAACTTGGTATGGGAATCATCATGATTACCCACGACCTTGGAGTTGTTGCTGAAACTTGTGATGACGTTGCCGTTATGTACTGTGGACAGATTGTTGAACATGCAGATGTGAAGACATTGTTTAATCATCCTCAGCATCCATATACAAAAGGATTGATTGAATCTATTCCAAGTTTTGATTCTACTTCAGGTAAGTCGAAAGAGAAGCTTGCAACTATTGAAGGTATGGTTCCATCGTTGTTTGATCTTCCTGAAGGATGTAACTTCCAGGATAGATGTGCTTATGCAACCGAAGAATGTCGAAGTAAAGAACCATCTCTGAGACCAATTGCTTCAGAACATGAAGTAAGTTGTTTCAACCCGCTTAAATAGGAAAAGGTTAATAGGATATGAGTGATTATTTGATTGAAGTCAAAAACCTTACAAAAAGATTCCCGATCAAGGGCGGTCTTTTTGGAAAAGAAGTAGGCGCAGTAAGGGCCGTTAACAATATCTCTTTTAGAATCAAAAAGGGTGAAACTCTTGGTCTGGTTGGAGAATCAGGTTGTGGTAAGACTACACTTGGAAGATCAATTTTAAGATTGATTGAGCCAACTTCTGGAGAAGTTTTCTTCAACGGTGAAGATATTTGTAAGTATGATTCAGAGAGAATGAGAGCTGTCAGAAGAAAAATGCAGATCATCTTCCAGGATCCTTATGCTTCACTTAACCCAAGAATGACAGTTGGAGCGATTCTTTCTGAGCCAATGGAAATTCACAAGTTGAATACCGACAAAGAGCAGAGAAAGAAAAGACTTTATGAACTTCTTGATCAAGTTCAACTTCCTAAAGATGCTTTGAACAAATATCCACACGAGTTTTCAGGTGGACAAAGACAAAGGGTATGTATCGCAAGAGCACTTGCCGTTGAGCCAGAGTTTATTGTTTGTGATGAACCTGTTTCTGCACTAGATGTTTCTGTTCAGGCCCAGGTGGTAAACCTTTTGATGGATCTTCAAAAAGATCTAGGTCTTACTTATCTTTTTATTGCTCACGATCTTAAAGTTGTTGAATACATCTCGAATCGTGTTGCCGTTATGTATCTTGGAAATATGGTTGAAGTCGCTGAGTCTCACGAGCTTTACGGTGGTTCAAGACACCCTTATACCAAAGCTCTTTTCTCGGCTATTCCTCAGCCAAACCCAAATATTAAACATGAAAGAATTATTCTTGAAGGAGATATTCCTTCACCAATGAACCCACCAGCTGGTTGTCATTTTCATCCAAGATGTTGGATGGCCAAGGATGAGTGTAAGCAATCTTATCCTGGAATTACTAACCAGTCGGAAACACACGAGTTCAAATGTCATAATCCAATTCAATAAATTTGAATTTCAAATTTTCTTTAAGAAGAGGGGCCAAAAGTTTTGGCCCTTTTTTATTTGAGTGAATCGCTCAGCTAAATGCTTAAAAACTAACAATTTTAATATTTTACCCGATAAGCAATACGATGGAGAGCGTTCTCCAAAAGGAAATTAATGGAAAGAAATAGTGCTGCGAACGCGAGCTTTTTAACCGACGATGATTCAGAGTCAGGACAGTTAGATTCAGAAATTAGTTTTGAACAGCTCGAAAATTTTTGTTTTGCCCCAGGTGACATTACTTGGAAAGGTAAACTTACTCTTTGTTCAGCTGGTGATGTTGTTGATCACTCTTATCTGTTGAAGTTCTCAAAAACGCAAAATAGTTTTCCATGTCATTACAGAATGTACTCTTGGAATGTTGAAAAGTTTTGTTCGTTCATGACTGATCTTTCAGAAAGTAAGGCCCATTCTCTAAGAGATCAAACTCGAATCAATTTTCTAGCATGGTTTAGAATGATCTACTGGCTAGGCAAGACGGATGGCTCACTTCTCGATTTGATGGAAGGTGCTCATCGAAGTTTCTTTGACCTACCAAAAGAACTTGAAGCTGAATGGAAAGAGAAAAGCTTGGATCTCTATAGGGTTTACTCCTTGCAGGGAGCCCTCATGGTTTGCTTTTCACTTGCTCTTGGTTATGTCGATTATAAAGTTTTGAAAGACATCTATCATCTTCCTTTCTTTTTCGACTCAGGACTATTGGACAAGCTTAATTTTAATTACGTCGCAGCCATTTCAGAAGAATGGCAAGATAAAGGAAAACCTCTACATCTTTTGAAAAATACTGTAGAGAAAAAAGAATTTGAAGATCACTCAAAAAAGCCATTTGTAAATTATCCAGAAGTGGAAGAAAAGTTTTTTCATATGAAAAATCTTTTGCCTCTCATCATGCGACATCATGAGAAAACTGATGGGAGTGGATTTCCTGATGGCCTCAACTGGTCAGAGCTCTCTGACTTGGAAGCATTGATTGTTTTTGTTTCGCAAAATTATGGACTTGAATCTGTAGATTTTAACAATGAAAACACCTGCGTCTTCCTCAATGGAAGAGTTGATAGGGATGTTTGTAATGAAAAAACCTTATCCCCAAGATTGGAAGCAATGTTGGTTGGGATTTTTAAAAACCTTGATAAGTATCTCGTGGATACTGATTTGATTGGAGCTTAGTGAGTCGTAATAAGTATAAATACATTTACGATGAACTGCCTGAAGAGCTTATCTCTTTGATGGAAGAGATAGGTATGGAGCAGGCAGAAGAAGCTGGAGAAGACGTTCTGGTTCTAGGGCCAGAGAATGGTTCTCAAGTATCATTGGATAAGCCAGACAATTTGGCTGAGTTTTTCCAAAATTCTGGAGAAATGGCGCTCTGTCCCGCAGCTCTAAAAGATCCGCTTTTCTTACAGATGGTGAAAAATACCCTCAAGAAAGGTGGATTCATCAATGTCGATGGAATGTCCGGTGGACTAATTACAGATTCAGAAAATATCAAGATGGTCGACCATATGAGCGTCGGTTATTATTCTGATATTGTCGCGACGGATGCATTTGAATTAGGTTTTAATTTCGTCCGAATTAGAAACTACATGATGAACATTTTGACTTATTTCAGTTATCTCAATAAGGGTGAAATTGCCTTTATACCCATCGATATTGAATATGGAATGAATGACAATCATATGATGATACAGATTCATGCCAACGTTCAAAATTTTGTGAAAGATTATTTATGGGAAGCTTTACAGCCATCGAGTCACAAGGCTCCTTTTTCTTCACTTGTAGGCGACTCTCTCAAACAAACTGACTTTTTGAGCATCACATATCTACAATCAGCTAGTAAGGTGATCTTTACTTCTAGCTGGAGCAAGAAAACTCCAGAAGAAAATTGGTTCAGTTCAATCTCTCTTAAAGATATAAAAAGCTTTGAAGAGAGAAAAGATGAACTCCTAGAGCGCCCGAGGGTTAAAGTTGTCAAGACAACAGTGAAAATGGAATCGGATGAGTTGCCGGGACTTTCGACCAATATTCTTGGTGGTTCTGAAGACAACAAGAAGAATCTAGTTAAGATCAAAAGAGTTGTTGAAGTCATTCAAAAAGTGAAGAAATCTTCTGGGGTTAATCCGGAAGAGGTTTCACAGGATGAAATTGATGAAATGCTCAGCCAAATGAAACCTGAAGTTGCAGACTCTCTATCTGAAGAAGAGAAAGCTTACATTGCAGATGCTGTGAAGGATCCGAAAGAGCTCAAAAAGATTGATGCAGGTATTGATAGAGTTCTCGATTCTTTTGAAGGTGAACGATATGTGGACTTGTTCTCTGAAAGCATTGAAGACATGAGTGCTGAAGAGGTTAATAATTATTTCAAGAAGAGTGAAAACGAAGAAGATAAAGTTACAGATGAAACTTGGCAGGTTAAAAAACTTAAAATTGTTGATGACCTTAAGGCCAATAGTGAAGAAATTAGAAAATCTGGTGGTGGTCGAACAGAACTTAATGCAGAAGTTTTAAAACTTGTATCCAGAGAATTGGAAGCAATTGAAGATGATTGTGCTCCTATGGTGGACGAGTTGGCTGACAAGGTCACCGAGCAAATGATCGCTGAAAAAATAGAAAAATCTGGAGGGGATGTCCAGGCAATGGCACTTGAACATTCGAGAGAAGTTCAGGCCTTGAAGAATCAAGTTAACTCAGCAAATGAAAGAGCACTTCGGATGAAGAAGCTCATCGATATCATGAAAGGACAAATTGCCAGCATGGCAGCAGTTGAGTCCAAGTTAAAGAACCTTGGTGAAGGGGACAACCTTGAAAAGGCAAATCCTCAAGAACAAATCAATTATCTAAAAATTCAACTTAAAAATGCTTTAAATGAAGCCAAAGCAAAAGATATTGAGCTCAGAAAATTGGCTGAAGCAACTGTCGTTCAACCTGGTGCTGCGCCAGCTGATTCATATGAATCACCTGAAGCAGAAGAGCAGTTGAAAGATGTAGATGATACTTTAGCTGCTGTTGGAGGAGATACTGACGATATTGAAGAGAAGCTCAACAAGCAGCTTCTTTATTTGAAAAATGCTCTTGATAAACAAATTCGTGAGACTAAAAATCGTGAAAGTACGATTGAAAAGATTAGAACGAGTAATGAAAAAATTATCGAATTGAAAGACAAAGAAATTGAGAAGCTTAAAAATCGTCCAATGATGGGAGCCTCTCATGCTGGAAATTCAGGTGATTCGAAGACTGTGGAAGGAGACTCTTTGAATGCCATTGAGCTCCAAGAAGAGAATCAGAATCTTAAAACACAACTTGAAATGATGACGAATAGACTTTCTCAGCTGAATGAGAATATGGAGGCCAAAACTAAGGCCATTTCTCAAAAGATGGAAGCTGATATGTCGAAGCTAAGGCAAGAGAGTCAAAAAGCTACATCCACAATCAATAAACTGAGAGAAGAAAAAGAAAGAGTGAATCGACTGCTTAAAAAGAGTCAGCAACAGGCCAGTATGTATGAGGAAGAGGTCAGACTGTTAAAAATTGAGGCCAATCAAAGACAAGAAGACAAAAAAGAGAAGGCCACTGCTAATGTCGCTGAAGCAGGTAAGTTGAAAGAGCTACAAGACAGAGAAAAGCAGTATGCAGAGAAGCTCAAAGCTGCAGGTCTTAAAATGAAATCCTACGAACAGAAAATAAAGTTCATGCAGGCCCAAATTGATGCCGCGCAAGGTGGCGGTGGTGCTGCTGGTGGGAAAAAGAAGGCAGGTGCTCAGGCCCAGTCTTCTGGTGGTGCTAATGATCAGAAGTTTCAGCTTAAAATCCGTCAGCTTGAAACGCTCAAAGCGAAGGCCGAAGAGGCTAGTAAAAAGGCCCTGGACGATCTCAATGGGGTCAAAAAAGAGAATGTGCAGCTCAAACAAGAGCTCAATGCCACTAAATTGAAACTCGAAGAAATGGAAAGAAAAGCAGGTAAAAAAGCTGCCTAAATCTCCTTGTCATTTTTTTCCTGATTTATTAAACTGCATCTCACGTCAGACCACAAAACGTTTCAACGCGTCACATATGTGCCCAGATGGTGAAATTGGTAGACACGCTAGACTTAGGATCTAGTGCTTCGGCGTGGAGGTTCAAGTCCTCTTCTGGGCACCATTTTTAATTTAAAAAAGCCAGCTTTAGACTGGCTTTTTTTTTGCCAAAAATCACGATGTTTTTGTTGGAAGATCCCGGAAGATAAAAAAGACGGCAAGTATTAAACATAGAGATGCATAGAAAAAGTTTTTGGTAAGAGGAACTTTCATGTAGCTCAGACAAAAAATACCAAAGACAGTCATCGTAATAACTTCTTGAATAACTTTTAGTTGGGGAAGACTGAAATATTGATGACCAATTCTGTTTCCTGGAACTTGAAAGCAGTATTCAAAAAAGGCGATACCCCAACTAATAAGAATAACAATCCACAAAGGTCGATTGGACATATTTTTTAAATGGCCATACCAAGCTATGGTCATGAAGATATTTGAAATCAAAAGTAAACCGATGGGTTTGAACATGATTGGCTCTTTGGTTAGAAAAACTCTTATTCTTATTAGACATGAAGTTACGAGCTTTTACAGCAGAGTTTTTTATGGATTTCTTTACAAAAGTTATAAAATATATCCCTCTATGTGCCTCAAGCATCTTTTTTAAATAATCATTAATTA
>SBGE01000013.1 GCA_006226755.1 Deltaproteobacteria bacterium
TGTTTTGTTCTTCGATATTCTCACACATTGAACCAGAAGCTATATCAATGACAGTTTGCTCTCTGAGTTCCTGCATACACTTATCACGTTTCTCTTTATCTTTTTCTTCCTGACAACCTTGAGCATTTTTAACAAGTCTGTCGTTATACTCTTGAGTGACACAATAGTTGAGTTCACAATTCCAAACTTTTCCACCTTTCTCACAGGCCATGGCATCTGGGCCAGTCTTATCACAAACTGAACCTCCGGCGAGATCGGCAACTGTTTGAGTTTCAACTTCACTCATACAGGCATCAATGGCCATTTGATTGTCCATACCATAACAATCAGCGACCTTATTTGTTAGATCTTGATTATATTCTTGAGTCACACAATAATTGATATTACAGTTCCAAACCTTTCCTCCTGACGTACATTCCTTGGCCTGAGCACTAGAGGTGTCACAAAGAGATCCGCTTGCTACATCTCTAACTGTTTCATCTTTGAGAACGGCCATACATGAGTCAATCTGTGCTTGATTAGGCTTTTCATAACAGCTGACTGCTTTTCCTGAAAGTTGGTCGTTATATTCTTTAGTTACGCAGAACTTAACATTACAGTTCCAGACTCTGCCTTTGGCCTCACAGTCTTTTGCTTCTTGAGTGCTCTTGTCACAAATTGCACCACTGGCAATATCACTAACAGTTTTCTTTTTGAGATCGGCAAGACAGGTGTCTACTTCAGTTTGAGAACCAAGTGCGTAACATTTCTTTGCTTCACTTGCCAGTGAATCATTGTATGCTTTGGTCAAACACATCTTTACATGGCAGTTGTATACTTCACCTTTTTCACTACAGGCCTTGGCCTCTGGAGTGTCTTGAGGACAGTTTGCGCCGCCGGCAATTTCTCCAACAATAGTGTCTTTGAGGCTCGCCATACAAGAATCAACTTGTGATTGAGTAGGTCTTTTATAACAATCAACTGCACCATCTGCAATTCTCTTGTTATAGGCTTCTGTCAGACACATGTTGGCCATGCAGTTCCAGGTTTCACCGTTTTTACATGCTTTAGCTTCTTCAGTTGTTTGGTCACAAAGTTTTCCACCTGCAATATCTGCAACTGTTCTTGATTTCACGTCTGCCATACAGGCTTCAGCTTCAGATGTTGATGGCTTGCTGTAGCACTCCGCTGAATCCGTTGCCAGTTTCTCATTATAGTCTTTTGGCAGACAAAAATTGACGTTACAGTTCCAAACTTTACCTTCGGCAGCGCAACTTTTTGCCTCCGCCACTGTTTGATCACAGAGAGCTCCCGAGGCGATTTCTTTTGCTGTTGATTGCTTGAGATCTCGCATACAAGTATCTTTCTCTGCTTGAGTTGGCATTTTGAAACATTCTTTCGCTTTCAAAGTGAGTGAGTCGTTGTAAGCGGTAGTCAAACAGAATTTCACTTCACAGTTATAAACATGTCCCGCCTTGGCCTCACAGCTTGTGGCCTCAGGTGTTGTTTTATCGCAAAGAGCTCCACCTGCGATGTCACCTACAGTTTTATCTTTCAGACCCTCAATACATGATTCTATTTCTGCCTTGGTTGGCTTTTTGTAACAACCAGCAATGTCGTCAGTGAGTTGTTTGTTGTAGTCTTGAGTCAGGCAGTATCCAACCAAACAGTTCCAGATTTTTCCATCGGCAGTACAAGCAACAGCATCAGCTCCTGATTTGTCACAAAGAGCACCACCAGATATATCTGCGATTGTGTCTGATCGCAATTGTTCCATACACTGATCGATTTCAGCCTGATTTGGCTTTGAATAGCAAGTTACCGACTTGGTGACTAATTGGTCATTATAATCTTTTGTTAGACAGAAGTTAACGTTACAATTCCAAACTTTTCCTTCAGCCGTACAGGAAACCGCATCTGGCACAGTCTGATCACAAAGAGCACCACCTGCAATGTCAGCGATAGTATCTTTTCTGACTTGCTCGATACATGCATCTGATTGGGCAGGTGTTTTATTTTCATAACAGGCCACAGACTTGTTGGTTAAAGAGTCATTATATTCTTTAGGAAGACAGAACTTAACCTGGCAGTTCCAAACTTTTCCATTTCCTTCATTGGCACATTCTACAGCAGCTGGATCCTTAGCATCACAAAGTGCTCCGCTGGCAATATCTCTGACGGTATCTTGTTTGAGTTGGCCCAAACAAGATTCTTGATCAGCTTCTGATGGTTTGTCATAACAAAGGACTGTTTTAGCTGTTAGGTTATCGTTGTATTCTTTGGTAACACAGAAATTCAAGTTACAGTTCCAGACCATACCTTTGGCAGAGCAGTCTTTAAATTCCTGAGTCGTGTTGTCACATAGTGAGCCGCTAGCGATATCGCTGGCAGTGTCTTTTTTCAATTGAGTAAGACAAGTATTTTTCTCTTCGTCAGTTGATTTTTGATAACAAGCAACAGTCTTGTCAGTCAGTGCTTGATTGTACGTATCAGTAACACAGAAACTGACGTTACAGTTCCAAGTATGTCCAGGTAGAGCATTACAATTTTTGGCCTTATCTGTATCAAGTGGACATTGACTTCCTGAGGCAATATCTCGAACAGTTTGTTCTTCAAGTGCCTTCATACAAGCATCGATCTGAGCTTGATCATCTTTTACGTAACAATCGACAGCTTTCTTTCTAAGACCTGCGTTGTATTCTTTTGTTAAACAGTAGTTGGCAGAGCAACTCCAAACTTTTCCTTCAGATTCACATAGTGCCTTTTCCGCAGTTTTGGTTGTCTGACAACTTCCACCATACTGGGCCATCATATTAGTCCACTTATCCACACAGGCATCTTGTTCTGCCTTGGTCGGTTTGGACTGACACTTGTTATATTCTTGTTTGATGACAGTATCTTCATCTGAAGTGATACATTGTTCAGCGATACAACTCCAAACGAGCCCTGAAGCTGAACAAGAATTCTTTTGTTCAGTAGTAGGGTTACATTCAAGGATTTTATATTCAGCTACAGTTGTAAGCGCGTTTTTATTACATGCATCTTTTTCAGCAGCTGTTGCGAGGTTTCTACACTTGTCAAACTCGGAGTTAACATTTGCATTGGCCTCTGATGTCAGACACATCTTTGCCAGACAGTTCCATGTTTGTCCGCCATTTTTACATTCTGTGGCCTTGGCGTCACCTGTTGTATCACAGGCATTGTACTTACCTTCACTGAAATCTCTGAAGTCTTGCTTGACCGCATTCTGACAAGCAAGCAAAGGATCCATGTTTGAACCATGTGTTTCTTTACATTGATTAAGTTGATCATTCATGACCAAGCTTTCTGCAACTGTTAAACAAAGACTGATTTGACAGTCCCAAACGAGACCGTTGTTTCGGCAAGCAACTGCTTGATCTGATTGCATACAAGGATCTAATGGAACACCATTGCCTAAATCTCCTGTCCCGCCATTGGCCGGGTCAGAGTTAGTCGTGATTGCAGTGTTAACGTCTGTCTGTAATGTTTGAACACATGTTCGCTTTGTATTGATATCTGATGTATTTTTACACTCATTTGCTTTATTTGTGAGATTGGTATTTTGCTCAGTTGTCAAACACTGCATGAACATACAGTTAAAGACTTTGTCTGGACCGGCACAGCTTGATGGTGCTGAACATGTTTGGTTTGGATCAAGAACAATAGCATAGGCCTTTTGTTCCAAACCTTGAGCACAAGCAATCTTTTGTGCGAAAGAACCCTGGTTACATTTCTGAGCTTCGCTGTTTAAGCTGTTGTACTGTTCTTGAGTGACACAAATTTCAATTCCATTATAAGAAAACCATTGTCTTCCTGATTCGGAACAAATTTGTTGTGGTGTTTTTGTGGAAGCATAAGCAGGGGAGAAGAGTACATGATCCACAATGAAAAGAATCGGGGTGGTAGGTAGTTCAATCTTCAATACTGGAGATTGTCTAAGACCGGCCATGAAGCCGAAGTTGTTTGTTTCCACCAATGGTGAAAGAGCAAACTGCAGATTAAGCAGAATGGCCACAAGATGACTTATGACTTTCAACTTCTTTTTCAAAGTTCCCCCGAACGAAAAATTAGCGCTACTACTATTGTAAAACTGCAGTTGATTTGACTTAACCGACTGAAGCTAAAACTTTACAAACATCCAAAATATCAATCACTTAGACCATCGTCTAAATTCAAAATATTTAAATTGAGGTCGCCTATTTTTGTGGCAATGACCTCATTTCAATATGTTGTGAATTAGTTTCTTATCGACTGGAGGATGAAATAAGTTGAGAGAATATATAAGGTACTGCCTGATTGCAGTACCTTAGTGTCTGTTTTTAGTCTTAGGCGTGTTGATCTTCGAGAAATCTTTCGGCCCTAATGGCGGCCATACATCCGCTTCCTGCTGCAGAGATCGCCTGTCGATAATAGCTATCTTGGACATCGCCACAGGCAAAAACACCGGCCACATTTGTATCAGGGTAATGACCAGAGGTTTCAATAAAGCCATGATCATCAAGAGTGATCTGTCCTTTAAGAAATGAAGTATTTGGAGTGTGGCCAATAGCTAAGAAAAAACCATCAGTTGCTCTTTCCGTTACTTCACCAGTTTCAGTATTCTTCACTTTGATCCCGGTTACACCAGTAGCATCAAAGAGAATTTCTTCTGTAGATGTATTCCATAGGACTTCAATTTTTGGGTTATCAAAGACACGTTTTTGCATTGGTTTTGAAGCTCTGAATTCATTTCTTCTATGAATGATGTAAACTTTGCTGGCAAATTTTGAAAGAAACATTGCTTCTTCCATGGCAGTATCACCACCACCAACAACGTGTACAACTCTGTCACGATAAAAGAATCCATCACAAGTGGCACAAGCACTAACACCTTTACCAATCAATTCTTTTTCATTTGGAAGACCAAGATACTTGGCCGAAGCACCAGTTGAAATAATTAAAGATTCAGCAAGGTATTCATTTCCATTCTCACATGTAACCTTGAATGGTCTTTTTGATAGATCAACATCTGTTACATGAGTATTTAAATATTCAGTCCCAAATCTTTGCGCCTGTTTTTTCATATTGGCCATAAGTTCTGGACCCATGATTCCCTCAGGAAACCCTGGGAAGTTTTCGACGTCTGTTGTTGTCGTCAACTGTCCACCTGGCTCGTGACCTTCAATACAAAGTGGTTTGAGATCGGCCCTTGAAGCATAGAGTGCAGCTGTATAACCAGCAGGACCACTTCCAACGATGATAACTTTTCTAGTTTCCATATCTTTTCCTTAAAATACCGGAGTTAATCAATTCGTTATAGAGAGTTGCTGTCTTCTTCGAATTGCTTCTTGATATCTTCTGGCCTGTCATCTTCTTCTGGATGCATATCATAGTAGGCCTTCACAGACATAAGATCGTCTGGGTTTGGAGCTTCACGGGTTGTCTTGAATTCTTCTTCAGTCATAGTGCACTGGTAGCGATAAATCTTTTTGAAACTTTTTCTTCGTGCCACGAATCAACCTTCTGTTTTATTTAAGTTTTTGCGTAATCCTTTATATGTGAAAAGCCTTAATCCTTCAATACTAGAGAGGCCTATGAAGTGGTTCTATATGGCAGTAGGTCATATGTTCCCCATAAGTCTTTTTGATAGGTTAGCGTGATAAAATAGGAATGAGATCAAATTTATGTCTAACATATTGAAAACATTGGTAGTAATCCTATTCTTGTCCAGCGTGACCCTCTTTTCGAAGGCCGCACACGCTATTGGCACCGCAAAGGTCTTAGAGATCAGCTCCACCGGATTGTCTGTAATATTGGATCGAGGTCAATTTGAGGGAATCAAATTGGGAATGAGAGGTCGGCTACTAAGGCCGGTTGGTGATATCGACCGTCCAAAGTTCAAATATCTCGCCACTGCCGAAGTTATCAAAGTTCATTCAAATTATTCATATTGGTATTTGAGAGATATCAATAAGGCCGAATTTTTGGACAAAGGTCAACGAGTTGTTTTTGTCACCATGGGTGAAACACTGTCTGGTCGTCGCGATGCCAATTACAAAAAAAGAAGAGTTGTTCTAAGGAAAGGTGAAACTCCATTAAAATTCGTTGAAGAAAATGAAAAAGGTGTTCCTGCTGAACTCATCAAAAAAGATGAAAAATATGAAGAGAACAATCAGGAACTGACGCAGACATATCCGACCTTGGATGAAGAAAAAATCATAACAGAATTTGAAACATGGTCCAAAGACAAAAAATTGGAATACGTCGACGAATATATGCAAGAAGTTGCAACAAATCGTGAGACGGATATTTCTGAAGACAGAAGATTGGACGATTATAAAAAGAAAGACGGAGATAAGCTTTTCAAAAGTGTAGTCGAGGGTTCTGTCGATAAATTCAATGATTATAATTACAGCTTGAATACTTTCTACCGCGAGCAAAAGAAAGACGAAGACTACAAAGAAATCAGAGAAAGTGTAGTTGAAGAAACTGTCTATGCTAAATATCAGAAAGAGAAAGAACAGAAGAAATGGGTAAGCCCACAGGCCATGGCAAAAGTCGAACGAGATGGTGACCTCTGGTCATCTGATATGAATGATGAACAGCTCAGAAGATTTTTTATCAAAAGTGGAATTCGTCGAGAAAACGAAAGACAAAGACTCGCACTTAATGAATACAATTCTAATGAAGTTACTTTCTTTTACAGTACAGCACTTAGAGAACATTACACTACAGATGATGATAACTTTCAGGGGTCTAATTATAGCCTTGGTGTTGGTTATGAATTTCATTTAAGAAGGACTGATCCAGACTGGGATAAGCATACGCTTGATCTTTACCTGATCAGAACTATCTCTTTCTATGATATTGGTGGTGGAGTTAACGGACGATTTACTGAAGGCATGGTGAGAGCTGGTTATAATTATTATTTCGTCAACAACCCGGCCACTGTCTACAAGTGGATGTTTTTGGGGGGACTTGGTTTGGTTAGAGGAAATGCTCTTATGCAAGGAATCGGTTTGACCAAAGATTACAATTATTCGGTCATTGGTTTTCCAATGCATTTAGGTTTCAAATATAGATTCAAGTCTGGTGACGAACTTGATCAGCTTGCTGGTATTGGTTGGGGAATTAATTTTAAATTCTCTTATGAATGGCTGAAGCTGACCAATGTAGATTTGATTGAAGATGATATCAATGGATCCATTTCAATAGTCGATTTAAGATTTTCTGTCGGGTTGAGTGCCTACTTTTGAGAGGAAAGAGTATGAGCTTTAAAGGAATATTCATCATTACTTTCTTTACGTTACTTAATGTGGCCAATGCATTGGAAGTTGATGAAAAACTTACGATGCGTCTAATTAAAGTCAGTAAAACCAAAAAGACAATTCTCATCAACAGAGGACTTGAAGACGGTTTAGTTGAAGGTGATCACGCTAAATTTTTCCTCACAACAGGTGTTGTGGCCAGAGGGGTTGTCGTTAAAGCTTCCCCGACAAGATCGATCTGGTCGATCTATAGAGTTGTAGATGACGAAGCTATTTTTAAAGACAAAGTGATGAACCTAAAAATTACTAAGGGAATGAAGTTGACCGAAGATGCTACTAAAGATGTTGTGGCAGCTAAAGAAGGTGAAATTGATGTTCCGCCAGCTATCGCTCTAGCTCCTGGTGCAAACGATCTGGAATCCTTGAAAGAAGATGATAAAAAAGATCTTGCAGCCCTTGGAGGTGGTGGAAATACTGATGAATCAATGAGGGCCAGTTCAGCAGTTACTACAGGTATTTCTAGAAGGACCATTGAAGTTTTCGGTCTTCTCAATTTTAACAATATGAGTTCAAGCTCAGACTTGGGTAATGGATCAACGACTACAGGGACTGTCGCTAACGTGGATTTCTCATTTGGTCTAGAGAAGTATTTTGATGTTTCTTCTAAAGCACTTCGAAATTTCAGTTTGAGTGCATTTTTTCATAAATCCACTCAAGAGACTGTTGGGCTATCTGGTACACAGATCAGTCTCGATGCTTTTGGTTATGGTGTTGGAGCTAATTATCATTTTATGGCCGATGCTTTAAGCTATGGTCGTGCCATTGGTTTTGCAAATTTTACTCTTGGAATAGGTACGTCTCAGGACAGTATAACTTTCCAGACGAATACTGTTTCCTCAGATCCTGACAATCTCGAAGGTAACACTTCATTCTTCTCAGTTGGTTTTGGTTTCAAGTTCTTCTTAAAAGATGGTCTAGGCGCCAGAGCTTTGGTTGATTGGTATCAAAGAGGCGAGAAGTACACCATTGAAGATGGAACAGAGTACACCAAAACAGTTTCTGGTCCTCGTGTACAAGTTGGTCTTGGTTATCGTTGGTAGTTAATCAAAAGAAATTAGGCGAGGAGGTTTTCCTTGTTCGATTGACCAGAATGGACCTTCATTAAAATTAATAGTCCCATTCATCATGGACATGTATTTATCTAAAAGTCTTTGTTTTCCTAAGTCTCTTGTGTGGTCAATGTCTGTCACAATATCCCAGTCTCCACTGTTTGAGCAGGTAAAATATGGATTGTCAGCAGCTCCTACTGCTGAAGAACAATAAGTTTCAATATTTCCTAGGGTGGCCATATCAGTAGAAGAAGGTGTTGATCCTGTTACAAATTTTACTAGTTGGATATTTGCTCCAACAGGAAAATCAGTACAGTCAGAAGCTGTAATGAGAAGTTGTGTTTCAGTTCCAGTTATGGAGTTTACTGGATAGACTTTTTCCCAATTGTTTATTTCAACATAAATATCTCCAGTACCAGTAAAACTAGGTGGAGACGCTGTAGACATTGAAACAGTAATTGTTCCTGTGCCTGTACATCCAGATACACTGGTTCCATGAAAGGCCATATGAGGATCAATTGCATGATATGAATCTATAACTGTTCCGCCTGGAGCCATATCTATACCTGTATAGATGGTCAAATCAGTCTGAGGAAACCAAGCTCCACCATCAATAGAACATGTTTGCTGAGAGTGACAACCAACACCAGAACAATTTGTTGCTGGAGTAGAACACGACCCAATGTAATCTTGTGGTAGTTTGACTTCTGTAGTTGAAATGACTCTTCTTATCGTTCCAGTATTTGTGGCAACAATAGGATCAACAATATAGGATGTAGTTCCATTCACAAAATTAAGTTCAATTTTATCTTGCTCTGTTGAAATATCTTCAATTGTTCCAGTGTTTTGCCCCGCGATTCCTCCAACAATAGCTCCTGTTGTAGGAATTTTTTCTACTAGATATTGTTCAGCTCTTGATTGAACACGTTTGATTAGACCACCATTGTTTCCTACGACGCCACCAAAAGTAGAGTAGGCATCTTGATTTGGACTCACTCTACTATGTGATATAGAGTCTCTTAAAACTCCAGTCGGACCTATTGTTCCGATTAAACCACCAACTCGAGTTTTTCCTCTAACTTCTAAGCCGCCTCCTGAAAATTCCATTACTCCATTATGAATTCCGACAAAAGCTCCTACATCTGTGTCAGCTGAAATCTTCCCTGACCGTATTGAACTATAGGCAATATAACTTCCATTTGCTGTTTCGCCGACTAGACCCCCAACCTTACTTCCAGGGTTGGCATCGGTGATGTCGAGACCAGTTATTTTTACATTTATTAATTTTCCATTTGGTCCAAGATAATTGAAGAGACCTTTGGCACTCGTGTTGGTCGTATTAGCGATGATCATAAAACCAGCATAAAGATATTTTTCATTGCCATTAAATGATCCTGTAAACATATCGGTTGAGTTCCCAATTCGTTCATTGGTCATGTCTCCCATTAATATATTATCTTTGACCATATAATGTTTTGAAAACCTCTGAACGAGATTACCAATTTCTTTTAACTGGCTTGCATTACAGATGATTATTGGATTAGACTCAGTGTTGCCCCGTCCATAAGTCACTTGTTGCGTATTAATATTTGCTTGATAGGTTGGATCTTCACAATCATGATCTTCAAAATTTAGTCTTGGAATATCTCCTTCTATCTGACTCCAGCAAGGAATAATATTACAACCATTTGCAACATCAGAGTTGTAGGCCGTGAGTTCCGAAGAAAAACCAGTCGTCGATCTTAAACCTGTATCGTAGTTGAGGGGAGTACCGTCATCAAATCCACCTTTGTTTAAGGTACCTGCTACAGCACTAGCATTAACAGGAGTTGCTCCTGATCCTCCTAAACCACCATAGATTGTCCCAATTTTGCAATTGCTTTGTGTTGGATGGTTACAGCTGTCATAGATAAACCCAGCAAAATATCCATATTTAAAATTAACAAGATCATTAAATCCTACAAGCCCTCCAATATTGAGAGGGGTAGTATTGTCTGAAATCCAATTGTGACTAGAGATGACCATTGTAGAATAGATATGTTTTAAACTGATAGAATTGTCACCAGAGCCAAGAATACCGCCCAGTTGTACGGCAGATGAATCAATTAGACCTTCTGATTTCGCTTTAGTAATCGATCCATTTGTTGCAAGTCTACCAGCAATACCTCCAACTCCGTTAATTGGTGTAGGGTTATATGTATCACTTTCAATTTGCCCACTAAAACTAGCAGTATCTATGTGTGCGCCACCAACTCCAAGAATTCCTCCTAATCCACTTGCCTTACAAGAGACATTTCCATCTTCAATATGCACATTATTTATTATAGATGGACCACCTGCAGAACCAACCAGACCACCAGTTTTGCAGTCTGCTCCGTTTTCTCCACCTTTTACATCTAGGGAGTAGACATAAATATTTTCTAGACTTGAGGAATTGAGATTTCCTACAACTCCACCCATATTCGACTTGCCTCTAACTTCTAAATCAGAAAAATTAATGTTTTTGATGACACTATTTGAACTCGTTTTTCTAAATAGACCAAAGGCTACAAGTTCTTCATTTTCTATTCGAGAATTCATGATCCAATGGTCACGACCGTGGAATGTACCGGTAAAAATAGGAGTGGAAGCTCCTGTGTAAAAAGTTAAGCATGTGCCAGGGTCTGAAGCAAAACCCCCAATGGGAATGGTATTTGAAACCGGCCAAAATCCACAGTTTTGATTGATTTGTACTTCATCTGCCAAGTTCATGTTGAGATCAGC
>SBGE01000162.1 GCA_006226755.1 Deltaproteobacteria bacterium
TTGTAGTCATGAATGATAAGCACTTTTTTAGCACTATCTGTTTTATAACCGAACAAAGATTCAAATTTTTGATAGAAGATTCTGCCAGAATTAGTATCAGCAAAATGATCAGTAAGCTGTCTGGTGATATATTGAATTTCGGGGCCCCATTTTTCTATAGTAGTTCTTCTTAATTGATCTAACTGAGAAACTGAAAGAGGCGCAGGGAGTTGAGTTTTTTCTTCAGTTAATTTATTTGAAGAGAAATGGGTGTGATTATTTATAAAATCTCTAGCTAGAGCTCTTGCTCTTCCTTTGATGACACTTAATTCATCCGTAGATTCTCCAATATATTCAAGTGGTATATGATAAATATTATCTCCCGTGGAGTCGAGATGACCTCCCCAAGAAGAGATTATGGTCGGCCAGCCTTGTTCCTGTGCCTGGGCGAGAGAGACTCCAAAATCTTCTTTTGAATAAGTAGAAAAAGAACAAAAAACAGGAGAGTTGAGTTTTTGATTTTTAACCCATTCATTCGAAGGGTAAAGTCCTTCAAATTCTGGGGAGATGCTCCAGTCAAGAGAAGAGCATAGATTCGATATTTTTACTCGATAGTCTGACGGTAGAAGACGACCATGGTGATCATGAGTAATATTATCGAAATCTCCAAAAAGGACAGGACGACAATCAAGTCCATGATCCTTTTGTAGGTAATAAGAAAATAGAAGATACATTTCGATGTTTTTTACGGGGCTTATTCTTCCTGAATGAACCAAATCAAAAGATTGGCCATTAAAAATTTGTTCTACGCCTTTTGAAGTAATCGCTTCTCTCGGAATAACCGCAAGTGAATCTTTTGGGAAATTGAAAAGTGTGGTTAATACTTCTTTTACTTTCGTGGATAAAACCCAAAACCGATAATCACCATTTGGTAGATTTCCGGTTTCAAGGAATCTTTGGATATAGCTTCCAAATAAAACGAGATCTATAGGGGAGTTGTTTGTTTCTTTTTTGAATTTTGACCAGTCTGGAGAGTCGAGAAACCACGGATTATCTATTCCAAATTCCCTGGCCAAATAAGTCTGGATTCGATTGCACAGATAATCGAGACTAGCTCTGGAATGTTCGAATTCTTCCTCATTTCGACTGGTTTTCAAGTCATATCCCTTGGTTTTTAATAGTTTACCACCAGTTTGACTTTGGTGCATGGTGATTATCCGGTATTATAGGGTTAGAACACTGTTTTTCGGGTATTTAACATGAACAAGAAATCCTCATTCCCGACCCCTTTGGAGATTCTTAATGAATTTTCAAAGAGAGGTTTGCCCGAACATTTCTGTATTGTTCCTTTCACTAATATGATTTTTAATCCCGATGGTAGAGTTGGTATTTGTCGTCAAAAAGGGACCGAGCATTATGTTGGAAATATCCAAGAGAATTCAGTAGAAGAGATTTGGAACAATCAGTACTTGCGAGATTGGCGAAAAGAATTTTTAAGCGGTGACATAAAAATCTGTAAAAAAGAAATTGAGAGAACAAGCTGTCACTTGAGTATGGATAATTATACCCTTTGGGATAATGTTGATCTTTCTGAAATTCAACAAGGTCCCATGCTCAAGCTAACAGCTAATTTTAATGGAAAATGTAATCTGAGATGTAAAATGTGTCATATCTGGACCATGCAAAATGGACTTTATGACGAGATTGATTTTTGGAAAGACGCAGAAAAGAATTTTTTTCCACATATCAAAGAAGTTGAAATGCTCTCTGGAGAGCCTTTTGTTCAGGAAGATACCTACCGTTTGATTGATGAAGTATCGAAAGTTAATCCTGATTGCTTATGGTCTTTTACTACAAATGGTCACTGGAAACTCAATTCAAAAATAAAAAGCTCACTAGATAAAATCAAAGTAAAAAACATCATTGTCTCCATTGATTCATTGAAGCCCGATCTTTATTCTGAAATCAGAGTCGATGGTAAACTGAAAACGGTTTTAGATAACCTCGATCTTTTATTAGAATATAATACAGAGAGAGTGAATTCGGGAAAAAGTTCCTTGGAGCTGACGCTTCATTTTTTGGTCATGCGGGACAATTGGGATGAACTCGAAAATCTAGTTCACTTTGTTGAATCAAAAGGTCTTCGCCTGACTGTGGATAATTTATATGAGCCTAAGGAGTTAGCTCTTTCTTATCTTCCTGAGTCCGAACAGCTCAGAATGTGTGAGTTCTACCTTCAGCGTTTGGACTGGCCACAGATCACAAGGTTGATGCGCTTTTTCACCGCAATTGCTTCAAACCTATCTGGAATCAATAAGGCCAGCCTATTAGATCAACTCAATCAGGCACGACCTAAGTAATTTCAGTTACTTAGTGCATGTAAGAAATACCCATCTTCCTGAAATTGCTGGATTATTTTTGGCCTTAAGGCATAATGCGTCAAAATGTCTATAAGGAGAAAAGCCAAGTGGCCTCACTTAGTGAATGTAAAAAAGAACTGTGTTTGGATCTGAAGCAATTAGTTCAGTCCTATGCTGCTGGTTATCCCAACCTTTCACTTCCTCAAATTTCAAAAAAGATCAATGTGGCCTATCCAACATTGAATAGAATCATGAATGGGAGTGGGAATCCAAGCCTTTCTGTTGTCACTAATATTTTGGTGAATACAGGGAATGGAAAAAGGCTTGAGGATTTCATGACCAGAATGGAACCAGAAATGGCAAGGGCGTTTAAAAATTACTTTGCCCATAATCATGACACTCCTGTTCTCGATCCAAAAACTTCAACTTTGTTTGCAAATAAGGACTACCTTTTCATTTTGCTTCTGGCGTTTTCAAAGTCCGGTACAAGTCGTGAAGAAATCAGAGATGAATATGGAAAAGCAGGTATCAATCGACTTGAAGAGTTACTTGAACAAAATATAGTTAAAGAAACATCTGGAATTATAAGAGGTGATGTTTCTCGAGTGACTTTCAATCAGAAAGTCATGAAAGAAGCTGTTCTTCATTGTATTGAAGAGTCGTATGATCCAACACAGTTTGGGAAAGGGACAAATTGGTTGAGTCTTCAGACTGAAAGTGTGAATAAAGATAAAGCTGTGCCAGAAATAAGGCGTATACTTCAGAACGCCTATACAGAGATTAAAAGCATTCTTTATAGTGATGATTATCAAGGTGAAGATAAAATCTTTGTTTCAATGACTGCAGATACTATTACATCTAAAGATAATGATAGACAGGAGGTCCTCCAATGAAAATATTGTTGATATTAGCAATGATTATTGGAATTCATAATACATATGCTCAGGATCAGACCGACAATTCTCAAGTTGTGGAAAGAGCCCCTGAAAATGATGGATCGACTGACAGAGCGCCAGTTGATGAAGGCGGCGGTCCTGGGAATAGTGGGGATAAGAAGCCAAATGCATTCCAAGTGATAGCAGATAGAGCAACATTAGAAAGACCATTCAAAGTACAAATTGATAAGTTGAAATCTCTAAAATTGAAAGACGGAAAAAGCGTTGAAACTTCTGAAATTCTCGAAGTTTCTTTAGATGAAGATAAAAAAATTGAAACTGTTGAGCTAAAGGACAATCAGATCATACATAGATTGGATGTTGATACAGCACTGGTTAAACCTAATGCTACACTTCCACATGTCGTTGCTCTTGCTCCAGAAAAAGTTCAGTTTACTGTTAAGGACAGACCTAGTTTGTCGAGTTTACCTGCCATGAGGCGTTTGTACATGAGAGAGAATTCAGAAATTTCTCCTTCTGTGGCTGATATTTACATCAATGGACTTGAGGCCATCGGTGGTGGCTCAATGATGAGAGTTATGGGTGTAGATGGTGGTGGACGTGTATGGAAAGATGATACTCAGTCAGATGCCACTGATAATACTCCATTTCGTGTAAGAATTGGTGTAGATGGTGGTGGGATCACTCAATAATCTAATCTCATTCATTTAAAGGTTTAAACTTCACTCATACCTGTTTAAAATTGAACAGGTATGAAACATTTTTTTATCTTAATCCTTCTTTCATTAGTGGTAAGTTGTGGAACTCTTAAGAAAAGAGACAATATTGTCTTTGCAGATTCTTCTCCACGTGGTCTTGAAGTCAAAGATGAGAAGGGCAAAGTCTTAGGGAAAACGCCCTTTTTTCTTGAAGTCGATACATTTAAGCGTCAAACATATTCTTTTTTTTCTGAAGAAGAAAAAACAAATGTCAGTTATGGTTGTCCCTTTGACTGGGGCGGAAGTATTATTCCGGACTTGATCTTTGTGTTTCAGCCCGTTATCTCAGCGACTTTTCTGATTACAGATCTCTTAACAGGAGGGGCTTATGTTTGCAGGAAGCCTATCCATGCCACAATGAAAGTTGATGAGAGCAAAGTTAAATTAATTCAACGTAATAGAAGAATTCTCGTTCTTCCAATTGCTTCCAGAGACAAAGTGTTATCTGATAAAATTATTAAATCGTGGGAGAAAACCAGATTTAGAAAACACAAAAAAGATGAAGAACTTGTTTGGAATGAGTCTACTGAGTCCTCATTTTTTGTGAGAGGGCTTGATCATTATGCCGACACCCACCCTGATAGAATCAGACGGCGATTTTTGAATGAGGTAGGTCTTGAATTTAATGCCACACATTTTCTTCACTTCGATTTGGAAAAAGACAAAAAAAAGAAGCTTATCAAGGTCACTCCTGTTTTATATGACGCTTTTACACTTGCTCCTGTTGAAGCTGACTATTTAAAGCCTTTCAAAGTGAGAGATACTGAATATGATAGTTACGGTTTTCTCGCAAGAGTTGTTGATTTCCTTCATATTCTTCCTAACTCAATACGAGGAGGTTTTTCAGCTGTAGCCGCTGAAAAAAGGCAACCAGATAAAAATACAGAATACAAAGTCGAAAGACATCCAGATCAGCTCAATCAATTGATTACATTTTTTGGTTTTGATTCAGTTCACCATCCACGTTTTTTTGATTCATGGGATCTGGCTGGATTTCTTTCGCCTTCCTTAGGGTCCAGTTCTTTTAAATCTACTCAGAACCTTTCAAGCGGTCAGTATGAGGTCTTGCTAGAATCCTATTATATTGACTACAACGCATCTTTTCGTGTGTTTACGCCTTTTGGTCAAATAGGAACTGGATTTGGACTTGGATTAATGGGATTCATTTTCTCTGATAATCGAAATTTAGAGTATTCATCCACCACTGCCTACACACATTATTTTTTCGATTACACCTATTTTTTTAGTGATCGTTGGTTTTTTAAATTGGCCTATGATTTCTACCAGCCTACCAAGGGAAAAATACATTCAGATTACTATGATTTGATCAGCTGGAAAGAGGCCTCTGTACGTGTGGGTTACTACTTTCCAGAAATCAAATCCATTACCCGCAAATTACTTCCCTTCTAGTTTGTGGATTAATTTTGTCAACTATATTGTTTTGCCATAATGCTTCGGATCAGTGATAATTTCTTAACTAAAAATTTGGAGAAGAAATGAAATACTTACTCGTTGCGATGCTTTTTATTCAATCAGCATTTGCTGGACTTCACGGAGATATAGACCAATACATCGGCGAACCATTAGAGCTACCTGCCGCTGACTTCTTTAGAGCAGATAGTATAGAAAGATCTTCAATCCGAAATGATGGCATTTCGATGACGACCTATATCAGAAAGAATGGAGAGCTGACCTTAGTCGAACCATTCAAAGTCAAAGTTAAAGCTGTTTCTGAGAGCATTGAGCTTGAAACCAATGGTAAAGCTGTCAATCCACAAACGTGTCAAAGCAACAAAAAGGAAACATTCAGAGGGAGTCTGATTCTAGAAAATAAATGGTATTCAATTGAGAAAAGGAAACCATATGAATTCCTCTTTGATTTAAAATGTGGAGAGTCTGCTAAATTCATTTTTGATTACGACTCATTTGCTGGCGAAGTAATGGGGATTTTTGAAATTGCAGAACTGGCCAGGAAAAAATTTGAAAATTTAGGTTTGATTGATTTTTGGAACAAACAAATTTCTATCGTTTGGCCAGGGTCCGGTGATTACTATAGCTGGGGAACAGTTAATGTGACCAAGGGTTACCAATGGGACGTTGTCGGTCATGAATTAGGGCATGCTGTTTACGATTTAGCTGACATAGGACGTTTTGGAGGTGGTAGTCATAGAATTGATGAGTGCTACACAATTAATCTGGCCCTATCTGAAGGATGGGCGAGTTTTTTCTCTGCTTGGTTAAAAGTCCAAATAGATGATGCTGATGCCAAATTTGAATACATGGTTCCTAGAAGAGCGCCTCTAAGGTTTGAGACCATTCCAAGTGATGTCTGTGCCGGTCCAAAGAATGAGTGGAGAGTTACTGGATTTTTATGGGATATCATCGATCAAAATGATGATGGACAAGACTCCAGTCGAATGAGTTTCAAGGAACTTTGGCTAAAAACTCGAAGCAAGAATTTTAGCGGAATAGAGGCCTTGGCCGATTTTTTAGAAACAGACGGATTTGATCCAGTACTTCTCAACGTTGTATGGGAACAAAATTTTCTTCAAAGTAGATAAGAAGCTGATTTCATTCAGATAATTTACTCAATTACTCATCCTTGCCTCCGATAAGTGTTTCGGAGGCATGAATGCTCAAAGTTAAAAATCTTGTTTATCAAATTCCCCAAGGCGATGTTGTTCTCGATGAGATCAATTTTGAAGTTAACCAAGGGGAGTTCCTTGGGATTCTTGGTCGAAATGGAGCGGGTAAAACAACTTTGCTGGATTTGATTATGGGCTTTCGTGCTCATACTTCAGGTGAAATATTAGTTCATGATGAATATCCACAGAGCACGAATAAATTAAATGCTCATGAAGTGGCCTTTCTAAGTCAGGATTTGAAACTCAAACAAGGTACGACAGTTGGAAAGTATCTTGATTTCCATTCTTTCTTTTATCCGAATTACTCGAAACAAAAAGAACAGGAATTGTTACATTTTTTTGAACTGGACCCAAAACAAAAAATTGGTTCACTTTCTACTGGCCAACAAAAAAAGACTCAGATTGTTTCAGGAATTGCTTCACAAGCTAAATTAATATTGATTGATGAGATTACAGCTGTTTTAGATCCAGAAACAAGGTTGAAGTTTTTCATTCTTCTTGAAAAGATTCACAGAGATGGAAAATCATCAATAGTACTTGCCACCAATATTGTAGAAGATCTTATAGGTCGTGTAGATAAAATCTTGTTTATCGATAAAAATAAAGCACAAGTTTTGACGGAGTTTGAGATACACGATTTGTTTGATCTCAAGTCAATCGATGACCACGAAGGTGCAGCATGAAGGGTACATGGCACTTTTTTATATCTAAATTCAAACAAGACAGTCTAGAGCTGGGTGTGATTTTAGGAGTGAACCTTTTTTTCATGTTCATGTTGGCCTTCATCGCAGGACCGGAAAAGCTCGATGCGCAAACCTTTCAAGTATTTCTTTACTTCAATTGTTACGTCGCCATTTTTTTAGATTTAATGAGCTTTGGACAAAAATATTATCTTTCACTTCCACTAAATAGACAGCATATTCTTTTCAATTTAGCGATTTCAAAGATTGTAAATTTCATTCCTTGCTTTGCGATTTTTACACTTGGCTATTCACAATTTCCAAAGAGTGAAATTTTTAATAGTGGTTATGTTCCATCAATGCTTATGTTTATTGTAATAGCATTTATAATAAACCTCTATACACTTCAATATGACATTACAAAGCCACGTATTGAACATGCAAAGAAAAAGTTCATGTATCTTTTGGTGATGATAAAGATTTTCATCAATTATATCTTTTTTACGACTTTATTGGCGTATGTTGGAGCTATATTATACTCTCAAGGGTGGCACGAATATTTGAATCAATGGCATTTAATCATCCTCCTAGTTTGTTTTTCAGTACTCAAATTTTTTAATTTGCTGAAGATTCTTCTAGACGAAAAGACAACATATTGGTTTTGGAAAAGAGATGGGATCCAAAGTGCGCTTAAGCTCTCGGTTGTCGTACTACCTCTCGCCTTTTACTCTCTTTTTCTTGGTGAAAATAGGCTTTATGATGATGTACCCATGGCCAGTGAGATACAAAATAATCAACTTGATAGAATTGAATACATGCTCAAAAGAGGCGACGATCCAAACTCAAGCAACAGATTTGGAATGACTCCTCTTCTGACTGCAATTGTGGATGGAAATGATGAGGCCTTTGAGCTTTTAATTGAATATGGAGGAAAGATTCATAGTGATGATCAAATCTCAGGCTTTTCTAAATTGTCAGGTCTTGGAGCATTTGATCTTGCTATTCGCGGACAGAACGAAAAGATCATTCGGCGCATGCTTGAGCTTGGTTACAAATATACAGAAACCAAAGAAGGGGAGAATATTCTTCATTGGATGGCCGCAACTTGTTCAGCACCAGGTATTTTCGATGTGATTAAGGCCGGTGTGGATATTGAACTTCAAAATAAGAAAGGTAAAACACCTTTGATAAGAGCTGTACAAAAAAATTGCTGGCCGGTCACGATTGCTCTTCTTCAAAATGGTGCTGATATGAATGCCAAGGACAAAGATGGTAAGACGGCATTAGATTATGCTCAAAATCACAAAAATATGTCTTGGTTTCTTAAAGGTGTAGGTGCTGAGGCAGGACCTTCAAGGCTACCTGCCAGTAGGAATTAAAGACAATTAATTTCACCATTTTTGATTTCTAAAATACCTTCATCTTCGAGTTCTTCAACTTTAAGCTGAAAGGCCACTGTATCATTTTCAATTTTGTTTTTCAGAGTAATAATTTGATCAGAAAGGTCTCTGATTGAATTTAGTTTGATTACTAATTCTTTTAGAAAATTCTTATGCTCTCTATTTTGGTTCCATTGATAGGCAAGATAAAATGAACTCGCCAATCCAACCAATAAAGTTGTATTAACTGCATGTTTTGCCAGTACATGTCTTCCTCTTGGTATAACGGCCCTGAAAAGTTTGGTTTTAAGGGCCATTCCAGCTGAGTCTTTGTTTAATCTTTTGATAATATAGCCAGCTACAATGACACTTCCTGTGGAAACAGCAAAACCCATGGCCTGTTTTTGACTGACGTTTTCAACCCCTTGTACTTCTTCTTCAATGGCCTCAGAAAGGAGTCCGATTTCTCTAACGTCTTCACCATGTAAAAGGCGTTCTTTTATTTCTCTAGCTTCAATTTGATCTTGATGAACTCTTTGAAGCATGGCCAAGCTTTCGAGATCTTGTTTAAGTCTTTCTTCTGATTTTTTTATGATCTTGCACTTATCAAGAGCATAAACAGGATTCATGATTCCAAAAAAGAGAGACACAATGGCGATCAATGATTTCATATAACTTTCCTTCATCATAAATATGGCTTTAATTTGCAAATGTCAGACCAATAAAGATCCAAGAAATCAATAGGTTATAGTCAAATATCTGTCTTAACCTCATTCGGTGTCTAAAATTTAGACAGTTCAATTCCGACTAAAATCTTCCGATAAGCAGAATGTGAAAATTACTCTTAGTTTTGGTCTGCTGACCTTGATATTCATCTTCGGTGTACTTTTTCCCTCTATTGAAAGGGGAGAGCTTAGTCGAACACCGGCCGCCTTTGAAGATGATGGAAGCTGTTTTTCTTTGGTGAAGAACTTTCTCATCAAGCCGCAATCTGAAGTTTCAAAAATATTTTCAAAATTAACCGGACTTGGAAGACAGTCAAAATTTGATTTTGATAAATTTCTCAAATTAAAGGCCAGATACGAGTCGCAATTATCGACGAGTGCAGTTGCTGATATTGAATTTGAAAGAACACCTGAGGGCCTACTTGCTTTTGCAGAAGCTCTTAATAAGAAAAACCATTTTGAATTAGGACCAAACCTTAGTGAATTATCCTATAGGAAATCTCGAGCATTAGAAAAAGTAACTAAACCTCTTTTGAGTGACAAAGCTTTGAGAGTTGAAGATTTGGAGGCCTCCGTCAGTGAGATTTATTCAATTATTCTTGGACCTACTTTCCGTTTAAGAGATGCAATTGGAGAGTCAGGAAAAAGAAAAATTATGCATAGAATTTTTGCTGAAGATGTCACTCGCAATGGTCTCGTCTCTGTTCTTGAGAAGTACAAAGTTTTTAAGGAACCAGGGAAAATTCAAAAATTGAAAGCATTTTTTGATACCAAGAAGGGTAAGTCTTTGCTTACAGGTATTTTCAATTTAGGGACAATCTGGGGGGTCCCACCTCTCTATCTTCCTGGACTCAAGCGTATAAAAATCCCACACGATTTAGCGAAAGAAGCGATGCTTAAGGGAATGAATGATGAACTTATGAATAGAATGATCAAAGCCGTTAATGAGGACTTAGTTTCCCAAGGAGGATTAAAACTCGAAACTCAGGCGAAATATAGAATATTCAGAAAGTATTATATGTATGGTGTATCAGCATTTACAGTTTACTATATGTATTCAGACTTTCGAATGGCAGAACAGTATCGAGAGGAAAACAGAATATATGAAGATGCTCTGGAGGATGTCGCTGAAACTGTCAGTGATCTTGAGAACCTTGAAGAAAGAGGTTTTAATCTTTTCGAAGAACCTGAGAATGATGTTGCAGCTTCTGTTCTTAGCAATACATTCTGTAGGGCAATTGAGGACTGTCTTATTTCTGAGCAAGAAGAAAGTGGTATTCGACCTGAGCCAGGTTCGGAGTCTTTTAAAGCTTGTAAAGAGTTTATGGATCCGGAAAACAAATGTGACAAATATTGATTATGCAGCTTCGTCTAGATCTGTGTTTTGAACTCTAATTTCTTTCAAAACAGAATATTTTTCCAAGCTTTTGAAAATTTCTCTGTAAGTTTTAGATCCAAATTGTATTTTTGCAATATTGCCAATTTTAATCCGTCCAAATTTGTAAGCATCAGAATTCAAATTCCCGTCGCTTCTTCTTAGGTAATTTCTAAAATTTCTTTTTAGAATAGAAAGATCATTATGCCACCAAAGCCATTCCATTGGTTTGTTCTCTTTTTTATATTCGGGGGCCCAGCTTATTCCAAGATGAAGACTGACATTGTTAGGTAAATCTTTATTGAAAGGTTTATCTTTTAG
>SBGE01000267.1 GCA_006226755.1 Deltaproteobacteria bacterium
AAGTCTTAAGACTTGGCCGAGTCACCTTTAGCGAAGATTGAGGCCACATAATTAAGAGCATCTGTTGCACAGTGCTCACAGTAACCATAATTCTTTATCAATCTTGATTTGATGATATCAATCTTCTCTTGAGTCTCTTTATCCACTACTTTACTGATAATGGTAGTAAGTTTGATCTGATCTTTTTGATCTTCGAAAAGTTTCAATTCGAGCGCTCTATGAAGTCTTTCATTCATTTTATAATCGAATTGCTTACCTTCGATGGCCAGAGCTCCAATGTAGTTCATGATCTCTCTTCTGAAGTCATCTTTTCTTGATTCTGGAATATCAATTTTTTCTTCAATTGATCTCATGAATCTTTCATCAGCATCTTCAAGTCTGTTTGTGTACTTGTTTCTGATTTTCTCTTTTTGAGTGTAGGCCTTTACATGGTCAATGTAATTGGCACACAGAGTTTGAATAGCACTCTCATCCAAAGAGATGGCCTTTTGAACATCATTTTTTACGATATCTTCATACTCTTGTCTGGTCATCGCCAACATTTCTTTGAAAGCATCCATTTGATCTTGACCATTCACCAAGCTGTGATGCTTGAGTCCACTTTCAAGTTCATTGAAAACCATGAAAGGGTTAAGACATCCAGTATGTCCATTTTTAACCAAGGCATTTGAAAGTTTATCCTGGATATAACGAGGTGAAATACCTTCAAGACCTTCTCTCACTGATTCTTTACGTAGTTCCTTAACATTGTCTTCGTTGTAACCTGGAAGAGTTTTTCCATTATAAAGCTTCAATTTCTGAATTCTCGTAAGGTCAGACTTTTTTGGTTCTTCAAGCCTGGTAAGCACCGCCCACATTGATGCCATCTCAAGTGTATGAGGAGCAATATGGACATGTGGAATTTTCTCAGCGTTGAAGTCTCTGTTATAGATCATCACCTCTTTGTCTTGACGAGTGATGTATGGGATGTCGATTTTAACTGTTCTATCTCTCAAAGCTTCCATGAATTCGTTGTTTTGAAGTTTTCTGAATTCTGGTTCGTTGGTATGACCAATAATCACTTCATCAATATCAGTTTGAGAAAATTTCTTAGGCTTGATACTTTGTTCCTGAGAAGCCCCTAGAAGGTCATAAAGGAAGGCCACATCAAGTTTCAACATCTCGATAAACTCAACAACACCACGGTTGGCAATATTGAATTCCCCATCAAAGTTGAAAGCTCTTGGATCTGAATCTGAACCATAAATGGCAATTTTTCTGAAGTTGATATCTCCAGTTAGCTCTGTCGAATCCTGGTTCTTTTCATCTTTTGGCTGGAATGTGCCAATTCCGACTCTGTCTTTTTCAGAAAGAAGAAGTCTTTTCACACGAACGTGGTCCATGACTCGATTCCAATTTCCATCATATTTTTTAAGATAAGCATTTAGGATGTATCTGTCGGCTGGGTTTACTTCACCCTTGATGTTGATTTTATATTCACCTTCTTCACGACCTTTGTTCATCGTCACAAGGAAATCTTTACGAACTTCCATCGGAAGAAGTTTCAATGGATCTTCATGCATAGGTGATGGAAAAAGTTTTTGTCCCCCAAGAATTTCACTCTCTTCAGCGTCATACCACTCGAAGGTGTACATGGCTCCTTCATCAGTTTTTGAATAGTGCTCAAGACCTTTCTTAAGTAGCCTGGCAATCGAAGATTTGGCAGATCCAACAGGTCCATGGAGAAGAAGAACCCTTTTTTCTGTTCCATATCCTTGAGCAGCTGATTTGAAGAAGTTTACAAGTTTCATAAGATGAACATCGATTCCAAAAACAGCGTCTTTACCATTGTTGATCGGATCATCAAAGAAATGATATCTGGTGATTTCTTTTTTATATTCTATATAAGTGCTCGTTCCAAATGACATGATCATGTCAAACACACGTTGAAAAGAATTCCTGGCAATCCTACGATCTTCAGAAACAAGATCAATATAATCCTGCAGACTTCCTTCCCAATGAAGATGTCTGAAATCCTCTACTTTGTAGTTTTCTTCCATAAATTTTTGGATGTCTATTTTGCCCATGATTTCTCCAGTCTGATTTTGTTTGAGAGTCAAACTATCTTACTAATATTATACATCTTTTATCTAGCTTTACCGGAACTTTTTTTACGGGCTTTGCAGCAATGATAACAACCGTTTAACAGAGTAAAACAGGCAAGTTTTTCCGAGTAAAAAACTCAATTAAGAACACACTTTCAATGTGTTGACATGAATCCCGAGTCCCTTGAGAATAAGAGAATAAAAAAGGAACATAATGGGACTCATTAGCGCAGGAAAATGCGACATCGGTAGAAAAAGAAAAACCAATCAGGATTCGATTTATCTCAATCCTGAGAAGAATATCTTTGTCGTCGCTGATGGAATGGGTGGTCACAACGGTGGAGACATTGCTTCGGCCATGGCCGTCAAACATGTACCCGAGTTTTTAATTCAACATTATGATATGGACCCTATTCAGGCCTCTGTTCAATCAGTTCGTTCAGCCAATCAAGCGATTCTCGATCGTGGAAAAATTGATCCCAAACTTGAAGGAATGGGTACCACTGTCGTCACACTTTACTTTAAAGGACAAAATCTCTACTGCACCAATGTTGGAGATTCGCGAACCTATCTGGTCAACAAGAAACGACTCTTTCAACTTTCAAGAGATCATTCTTTGGTTCAAGAAAAATTGAACATGGGAATTTATGACCGCGAACAAGCGGCCAAAGATCCTCAAAAAAATGTTCTTGTTAGAACTGTAGGCTTCGATGATGAAGTCGATGTTGATGTTTGGACCTATAAAGTGAGTAAAAATGACATTTTTCTTGGATGTTCTGACGGACTGCATGGAAAAGTCAGTGATGAAGATATTGTTTATATCATCAACAAATTTCTCCCCAATCCGGCCACAGCAACTAAAAAAGATGTAGAACAATGTGCACAATTTTTAGTTGATCAGGCCAATCGCAATGGTGGAAATGACAACATCAGTGTGATTCTTGTCTTGGCCCAGTGAAAAATTACATTTGCACTGAACCTTGCCAATACTTCTCAGTGATTTTAGAATTTTAGATTGTATTTATCGTCTTTAACGGAGAGCAAAATTGGACCGTTATTTTACAGTCATGCTGGTTCCGGAAAGAGAAAAGGGCGTAAGGTCCGTTCGAATTCCTAGAATCATTTTCAACTCATTGGTCTTTTTGAGCGTCGCCATAGTTTTCTTGATAGGCATTTTGGTTTACGACTACACCAAAATTCTTGGTCAAGTTCATCAAAACGAACACCTTTCAATTGAAAATAGACAGCTAAAAGAACAAATTCAGCTTTTCCAAATGAAGCTCAATGGTTTGACCAACGATATTGAAAGAATTCATAACTTTGAAAAGAAACTTCGAATCATCACAGGTCTTGAAGATACAGATATGACCAAGGCCATTCAACCTGATGACCCCCAAAACACCAATGAAAAAGACGGTCACGATCATGGAGAAGCTGCACCACCTCAAGTCAAAACTGTAGATCCCTTCATTGAAATCAAAGAGCGAATCAGAAAACCATCCAATTACGAGAAGTTCAATAATTTCAAAAAACTTTATGAACAAAAAATTGCGACCAACTTTGGTCTTCAAACCGGATATGCCTATACCAAAGAATGGGACCAACTCACCAAACAAAGTTTTCTTTTGGCTAACCAGTTTGCCGCTTTTGACTTCATCTATTCTGAAATTGGAAACTTTACCAAAGAACTTGAACTGAAGGTCCACAACCTGGATCAGTTCCTTCTCGATAAAGACAGTTTTTTGAAGTCCACCCCTACTTTGCTTCCTGCAAAGGGTTGGATTACAAGTTATTACGGACCAAGAATGTCACATTATTCAAACCGAATAAAAATGCATGAAGGTTTGGATGTCGGTGCCAAAAGTGGAACCCCCATCATTGCACCAGCAGATGGCATCGTGACTTTTTCAGGTAAAAAACCTGGATTCGGAAACTTTGTTCAAATAGACCATGGGTATGGTGTTGAAACAATCTATGCCCATGCCAGTAAATTGTTTGCAAAAAAAGGCCAACGTATAGGGAGAGGAGATCTTCTCGCTGCGATTGGTAGTACTGGTTATTCAACAGGCCCCCACCTCCACTATGAAGTTCGAGTTAATGGCACACCTGTGGACCCGCTATATTTTATTCTGGATTAGAAGTTAGGAGTAGTTAAAATGTTCAACCCCATCAAGGCCATCTTTGGTACCAAACACGACAGGGACATCAAAAGATTGAGGCCGATTGTTCAACAGATCAATGATCTGGAAGCAAAGATCAAAGAACTGAGCGATGAAGAGCTCAAAGCGCAAACAGTAAAATTCAAAGAGCGACTGGCCAATGGTGCAACTTTAAAAGAAATCATGCCAGAGGCCTTTGCTACTGTTAGAGAAGCTTCGGTCAGAACTTTAGGGATGAGGCACTTTGATGTTCAGATGATAGGTGGAATTGTTTTATTTGAAGGCAAGATTGCTGAGATGAAAACTGGTGAAGGTAAGACCTTGACTGCAACACTCCCTCTTTACCTACATGGTTTAACAGGGAAAGGTGCACACCTCGTCACAGTCAATGACTACCTGGCCTCTAGGGATGCCGAGTGGATGTCTGCTGTTTATAATTTTCTTGGACTTTCCGTTGGTTGTATTGTGAATGATATGTCTGATGAGGATCGCCACAAAGCCTACCAATCAGATATTACCTATGGAACCAATAACGAATTTGCTTTTGATTATCTTAGAGACAACATGAAATTTGATCTCGAAGATTATGTTCAAAGAGATCATAACTACTGTATTGTCGATGAGGTTGACTCTATTCTTATTGATGAAGCTCGAACCCCTCTTCTTATTTCTGGTCCTTCAGAAGGTGACACTGGACTTTATAGTGTTGCGAATGCAATTATCCCAAAACTAGACCCAGAAAAGCATTTCACTGTAGACGAAAAAGCAAGAACTGCGATTTATACTGATGAAGGTATCACAGAAGTTCAAAAACTTCTAAAAATCGATGATCTGTTCAATATGCAAAACTCTGAGATGCTTCACCATCTCAATCAAGCTCTTAAGGCCCACTCTCTTTTCAAAAAAGATGTGGACTATGTCATCAAGGAAGATCAAGTCATCATCGTTGATGAATTTACCGGACGTTTGAAAGAAGGTTCCCGTTGGTCAGATGGTCTACACCAAGCGGTAGAAGCAAAAGAAGGTGTCCAGATCAAGAAAGAGAACCAGACTCTGGCATCGATCACCTTTCAGAATTACTTCAAACTTTATAATTCGCTCTCAGGAATGACGGGTACGGCCGATACTGAAGCTGAAGAATTCATGAAGATTTACAATCTTGAAGTTGTAGTCGTTCCTACAAATTTACCTATTGCAAGAATTGATGAGTCTGATGTCATCTACAAAGATAAAAAAGCAAAATACAAAGCAGCCTCAATTCTTATAAAGCAACTGCACGAAAAAGGACAACCTGTACTGGTTGGGACGATCTCAATTGATTCTTCAGAAATCATCTCAGGTCATTTGAAAAAATATGGAATTCCACACGAAGTACTCAATGCCAAACAGCACGAAAGAGAAGCTTCAATTGTTGCCAATGCCGGACAAAAAGGTGCGGTCACAATTGCCACTAACATGGCAGGTAGAGGGACAGACATCAAGCTGACTGATGAAACAAAATCTCTTGGTGGTCTCTATATTTTAGGTACAGAGAGGCACGAGTCTCGTCGTATCGACAATCAGCTAAGAGGACGTTCTGGGCGTCAGGGAGATCCTGGACATTCAAAATTCTTCCTTTCACTTGAAGATGATCTAATGAGAATTTTTGGTTCAAAAAAGATTTCAGGTTTTATGGAAACACTTGGAATGGAAGATGATGAACCAATCGAGCACAAGATGATCTCAAATGCCATTGCCAAGGCCCAAAAGAAAGTTGAAGGTCATAACTTCGAAATCAGAAAGCACCTCCTTGAATATGATAACGTCATGAATGAGCAAAGACGTGTCATTTACAAACTGAGAAGAGATATTCTTGATGATAATGACAACCTTGGGTTTATCAAAGAAATGGTTGAAGATGTATCAGGGTTGCTAATTGAGAATTACCGACCTGAAAGAAAAGTACCAATCGACTCATGGCCTTGGGAGGACATGAAAAAAGGTTTCCATACAACTTTTTACACAGACTATGACGTCAATTCGAATGAATGTCTTCAAAAGTATGATGGAGAGCTTGAGAACTATTTTTCCACAATAGCAAAAGAACTAATGGACAAGAAGTTTGCTCAATACGAAGAAGAACAAGTCAAATATGCCATTAGAGAAATACTTCTCTCTATTTTTGACCAGCATTGGAAAGATCACCTCCTATCGATGGACCATTTGAAAGAAGGAATCAATCTAAGGGCCTATGCTCAAAAAGACCCGATGACTGAATACAAGAGAGAATCATTCTCACTCTTTGAAAACATGAAAGTGGAAGTTAAGAAGTCTGTTGTTCAAAATATCTTCAGTGTTCAACTTTATACTCAAGCAGAGATTGAAGAACTGAAAAGAAGACAACAAGAAATGCTAGAAGCGCAAATTGAAGCTCATAAGAGAGCACAAGAAGCTGCTGAAAAAGCTTCCGAAGGAAAGGCCGCTCCAGTTCAGAGATCCGCAAATAAGGTTGGAAGAAACGACCCTTGTCCATGTGGCTCGGGTAAGAAATTCAAGCACTGTCACGGAGCTTGATATAACCCCCAAGGATGGGAGGTGATATGTCTGACGATAAAAAAGATCTTACGAAGATCACGGATCTCTCTGAATTCATTCATCAGGATGACCCTGATATAGACGCTCAACTCACATCTGGTTCAAAAGATGACGAGGATGGACCTCCTGAAACTCCTGCAGAAGAAATGTCATCATTAGATGATCTCGATGATGACGATGAAGGTGGTTTTGAAGAGGCATCTTTCGATTCAGACGACAATACTTTTGGAGATGATTCTGACTCCGAGGAAGAAAATGCCTTTGGTTCCGACGATGAAGATGAAAGTGAAGAAATGAGCTTCGGTGAAGAAGATAACTCTTTTGGTGATGATTCTGACTCAGAAGAAGAAAGTGCTTTTGACGAAGAAGAAGTGAATTTTGGTTCAGACAATTCGGAATCAGAAGAAGATGATAGCTTTGGATCTGAAGAAACATTTGGAAGTGATGATGATTCATTTGGATCTGATGAAGAAGAAATGAGTTTTGGTTCAGAAGATTCTTTTGAAGATAATTCTGAAAATTCTTTTGAGTCAGATGACAATGGACTAGAAGAAGACAATGAAGAAGTCTCTTTTGATGCTCCTGAGGAAGAAGAGTCTGTGGTTGAAGAGTTTACTCCTGAACCAGAACCAGCTGCAAGACCAGAACCAGTTGCTCCACCAGCTCCTAAAGAAAGTTTTGAGGAAGTTAAACAATTTGCAAAAAATATCTCTTATGGTGTCGTAGCTGCTGGTGGAAATCCGCCATACTCATTAATAATCAAAAATATTCGTTTCAAAGAAGATGCTGAAGATATCTTGATTGTTTTAAGAGAGCATGGTCTTGTTAATGATGGAAATGAAGACACCATGAGACAAGGTCTCGACAACGGTTCAATCTTAATCAGTCAAATTTCTGAGTACTCGGCCATCTACCTCGCTCATAGAATGAGGCGTTTCGATGTTGAACTCCTTGTAGGGTTAAGTGAAGAACTTCATCCTTCAAAGACTTACGATAAAACTAATGTTGGACTCGTAACCAAGAAAACTCTCAAAAAGAACCGTAAAGACAATATGGATCTTTCAGATAAACCTGTCTCGTTAGATAATATTTTGATGGCAACGACGCCAGGTCTTGAAAGTTATATAGTAAAAAAATACATCTCAATTGCCACAGAACATAGGGTGATTGATGAAGATGAACTTGAAGTTCTTCAACATGCAAAAAGTGAAGACTCTGATTCTGAGGAAAATACGAAAAAGGAAAGAGAAGAGTTTAATTACTTTGATAAAAATGAAGAAGAACTGCTTGCCGATATTTCACTTGGACTTGATGAAGTTTATCAAGAATTGGCGGCTGGACTTAAGAGCCAATGTCTGAGGGCCGGAGGGAATGCAGTTATTGGAATCAATTTTCAATTAACACCTCTTGTGATGAAAACAGATGGACAGCCAATAGTGAAATATAAGATTACGGCCACTGGAAATATTGTTTGGGTCATAGATAGCGGGAGAGCTGGAATTGAAATCTGAATCTCGTTTGCCTCAAATTAATGATCACTATGATGTTGTGATTGTTGGGGCCGGTATAACTGGAGCAGGAATCTTTAGGGACTTGGCCCTTCATGGCTTAAAGGTCTTGATCATTGATAAAAAAGATTTTTCAAGTCAGACGTCTCAAAGTTCTTCTAAAATGCTTCACGGTGGAATCCGCTATCTTGAAAACTTTGATTTCGCTCTGGTTTGGGAAGCTCTCCATGAAAAAAACTTTTGGATAAAAAGAGCTCCTCACCTTTGCTACGAAGATTCATTTTATCTACCCATTTTTAAAAACTCTGCCAGACCATTATGGATGGTTAAAATTGGGCTTTGGCTTTATGACTTTCTCTCGAGTTTTAAAAACTCTCCTCATAGAATTCTAGATAGAGAACAGACCCTCAACCAAATACCTGGACTTAAATCAAAAGGCCTATCAGGAGCGGGTGTTTACTATGACGCTGTTATGGATGATGTGAAGATTACCCTAGAGGTACTTTACGATGGTCTACAAGAGAAAGGCTGCGAGGCCCTCAATTACGTTTCTATGACTTCTTTTGATAACAATGGAGATACCAATACTCTTTCATTAAGAGATGAAATTACTGGTAATACCAAAACGGTGACTTGTCGAGAAACTGTTTTTGCAACAGGACCCTTTACTGATCGACTGATGGCAGAACTTGGATCTATTCCCTGGACGCCAAAACTTTTACCTTCGAAGGGAAGTCATCTTTGGCTTAAGAAAGAAAAAATTGGAATCAATCATCCCATGGTTTTAAACGATAAGGACGGTCGAGTTATATTTGTCATTCCTCATGAAGAAGCAACTTTAGTGGGAACAACAGAGGTCAGTTCAGATTCCGATTTCTTTGATATGAAAATTTCAGATGGAGAAATTGATTATCTTTTGAAACACCTCAACGATTACTTCCCTTCTGCTAATATCAGCAAAGATGACATTATTTCTTCTTTTGCAGGTATTCGACCTCTCGTCATGGAAGGTGATTCCAGTGATAAAGGTAAGACTTCCCGTGTTCACAAAACTTTTCAACCTTATCACAACCTGCATGTCATCTTGGGTGGCAAATACACCACTTTTCGAGTGATGGGACAGGATATTTCTAGAAGTATCTGTTCAACTTTCAAGATCTCCTATAACAGTTCACTCTCGATGAGTGCTCTTCGAAAGCGCTCTATTGTTTCGGCCTTTCAAGAAAGAAGGCGCGTACTATCCAGAGAGCGAGTGGAGAGAATTATTAAAGAAGAGTATGTTCGAACCAAAGACGATTTAATGACCAGACGCCTAGGACTTCAAAACACTGGTGGTTGGAAATTTGAACCAAGTCTCGACCAATTTTTAAGTGATTACAAAGACCTACTTGAAGAACTTCAATAGTCTCTAAAAAGCACCTTTTTTTGCCCAAATTTAGAGCACTTTCAGGAATCTGGGAAGCTACATAATCTCACTAGGAAAACAATAATTACATGAACTTACATATTCATCTTAGTCTCAAACTTGCGCTGAATTAGACTTAACAAAAGAACTCGGTTTTCCGATAGGTATAGAGATGAAAAATATTGTTTTCCTAACATTTATCGCCTTCTCATTCTTAATGAGCTCATGTGCGAGAAAGCCTGGAAAAAAACTGGATATGAGTTTTGTCCTAGGCGCCAGTTTTGATTCTGCTGGCGGAGCAATGTTGTATGGAAAAAATCTTTCTAATGGTGAGGAGTTTGGAGATTCAGTGACAATTGAAGCTCCATTTGAAAAATACCTCTCTTTTGGTCAATGGAAGTTTTGGGTTGTGGCATGGCCAGGAGATCCTGCAGCAGGAACACAGATGACAGGACTCGCCCGTTGTGATTTTAAAATGGCAGACTTACAACCTGCCGGTAACGCTCCTGAAGTTGTCTTCAATCTATCAAATGCAAACTGTGACTCTAACGAGTTTTCTCCAGCTCGAAACAATTTTACCGGTGCATCGTCTACAAAAACATATAATATGTTTCCGCTTGTTGATTTTAGAACTTGTCAAAACTTAGCTGACACTAATTCCTATAGTGAAAATTGTTTAAAAATAGATGGAGAACTTGGTCCTTTTCTTTCTTATAAAATTATTCTTGAGAAACATGAAAATGGAGCTCCTTTTGGACCTGCCTATGAATCACCTTGCTTCAAATCCGTCTTTACTGGAGCTCAACAAGATATTTCAGAATTTGCTCAAACTAATATTCCACTTGGTAGTCCTGATTTTCCAGTTAGAACAGTCGTCAGGGCTTACTATGGAAGTATAGACTGTGATCAAACAAACGATGGATTTGAAGGTTCAATGGGCCCGGCATTAGGATTCAAAGAAATTATTTTTCCTAGAGGTCTTCATCAACCAGCTCCTGGGACTAAAGTTTTTGTTGATAATACCATCTCATATTGTCCCGTGGATTACGGTATTTCTCCTACAGATGCCACCTGTTCCACAAGTGTACAGGCCTGTGAGGGAGATTTAATTGATGGAGTTCTTAGTTCTTCTTGTGCTGGTCTTGCAGCTGGCGCTACTGGAGTATCATTTGATGCTGGAGTTTACAAGGCCTATACAACTTTTCGAATCGCAACGGAGGCCACAGTAAATGATATCTGTCAGGGATTTAGAATTTCAGAAACATTTGCAGCTGGTAACGGACTCGACAAACCTTATATGATCTGTACGCCGACTCAATTCAACAATATTAGTGATACATATCTTTCCAGCGATTTTTATTTAATGGCTGATCTCAACAT
>SBGE01000291.1 GCA_006226755.1 Deltaproteobacteria bacterium
AAAAAAATTGGAACTAGGTTCAATTATTAAAGCTGTTGGTTGGACTGGTTTTAGAGACAGAATGACCAACGCCTATGTGGACTATGCTCTGTATGGAGAGTTTCCAACACGACCTAACACAAGAAATATCTCTTCGATTATTGATCTCGAAGAAGAGTTAAAACCTTTTACTGTCGCAGGTTTCTCCAGAGGCTATCTACTTGGTTTTTACCTTAGGATGGCCCAGATTCAAATGGAGAAGCGCGGAAAAGATTTTTCTATACTCAGTGATGAGCTGATAAAAATGTTAAAACTCAGCAAGATTAAAATAGTCAAAGTGGACTGGCTTCTTTTATGCCTTTATCACCTTGAAGGTTATCTAGGTAGAGACCTCTTGCTCGCGGAAATGAATAAAAGTCAGAATTTTGAAAATCTCTTTGGAAAACTAACAGAAGAACAAAAATCAGTGATGATGGGAAATCTTCTGTCTTATGGTTATTCAATAGGTGACCATGAAATTTTCTATTCTAAGACTGTTTGAATTCGGAATCAGGAGGAAGAATGTCCGAAGCAGGTGAAAATACAGTATGGAGTCTTGTTAATGAACTGGCCTCTAAAAAAGGTATTTCGGAAATTGTCATTAATGGTCCAAAGCAAGTCTTTGTTGAAAGAAATGGTCAATTCATTCAGCTAAATGTCCAGTTGAGTAAAAGAGATATGTACGGTTTCATCAACGAAATCGCAGCTTATAACAAAAAAGAATGTAACGAACAGATTCCTATCCTCGATGGAAATATGCCAGATGGTTCGAGGATTAACTGTATTATTGAACCTTATGCTTCAGGTTCACCTTCGATTTCAATCAGAAGATATATGAAAACCATCAAAAGCTTTGATGAGAATCCTGGAGTATTTGATCTGACTTCGGAGTGGGTTGAATTTTTAAAGGCAGCAGTCTCTGCTCGAATGAATATAGTTGTCTCCGGGGGAACAGGTGTCGGGAAAACGACTTTCATGAACCTGCTTTTGAAAGAATTGTCTCCTGCAGAAAGGGTTGTAACCATCGAGGATACGATCGAGCTTAGTCTTAATATTCCAAACGTAGTTCGTCTCGAATCTAAAGCACAGATTGGAGGAGCAACAATTGGGACCAGGGACCTGGTAAAAAATACGCTTCGTATGAGACCTGATAGAATCATTATTGGTGAGATCAGAGGTGGAGAACTTTTCGATCTACTACAGGCCATGAACACCGGCCACGATGGATCTATGACTTCAGTTCACGCGAATAACCCTGGAGAGTGCATTCAGAGATTGGAGACTTTGTTTCTTTTAGCAGGATTTGAAGTACCATTTCATGTTGTCAGACGCTCAATCTCCACGGCCGTTGATCTCATCATTCAGGTATCACGTAATAGAGAAGGCAAGCGAGTCATTTCCCAAATTCAGGAAATCACTGGTATGGAAGGCACAACCGTTCTTTCTCAAACCATTGCAGCATATGAAGACGATAAGCTGGAATTCCAAGGAATCGTCCCAAAAAACATGGCCAAGTTGAATCATATGGGTGGTTTACCTATTGATTTCTTTGGGAAAGCCAAGCAATAAAGGAAGCTTAACAGTGGCCAGTATTCTCAAGCCTTGGTAGTTTAGGCCATGATTAAAAGTCGCTGGTGGTTTCATCCACTTACCATTTTTATCCTATCCTTAGTGGCCATCGGGATGAGTCTCTTCCTTTATATTCGAAGTTATCTGAGTGTAACTGAGGCCTTTGAAGACTTCATCATCAAGCACAATATCAATCCTTCTACGATTTATGATTCTCAGACTTGGGTGATGATTCTGATTCTTTCTATCCTAGTTGCATGTATCATTCTGGGGATGGTGTTAATCTATGTTTACTACCAAAAAGTGATCATTCTTTACCGTCAGCAACAAAACTTCATTAATGGATTTACTCACGAGTTGAAGACACCTGTTGCTTCACTTAAACTCTTTCTCGATACATTTTCGAAACATGAACTTACTCGAGATCAGCAACTCAAATATCTCAATTATATGAGAAGAGATACAGAGAGACTTTCAGACAACGTTAACCTCATTCTCAACCTGGCTAAAATTGAAGATAGAGACCAGCTTGATGAAGCGGTTAATACAGACCTAACTCAGTTGATTCGAGAATTTCTAGATAAATCACCCCATCTTTTTGAAGATATTGATATTGAATTTGATAATCGAGTAGAGGGACCAATCTTTTTTCCACTTAATAAAGATATGATGGAAATGCTCTTCATGAATATGATCACCAATGCCATTCGGTACAATGAATCAGATCCAAGAAAGCTCTTAATCATCATGCGACGTACCGACAAATTCATTGAAATGGTCTTTAGGGACAATGGGATAGGAATTAACAAGAGTGAGCAGAAGAAGATATTCAAAAAGTTTTACCAAGTGGGTAAAACTGCCAAGGGTTCAGGTCTTGGTCTTTACTTTGTGGGACAGATTGTTAAATTACACAGAGGCAGTATCCGTGTGTTTAGTGAAGGCCTCGGAAAGGGAGCCAGTTTTATTATTGAACTCCCTCGCAAGTATGAAATGAAAGGCAGTAATTAGATGGATAAAAAGAAAATTCTGGTTATTGATGATGAACCTCATATTGCAGAAGGTGTGAAGCTCAATCTTGAGCTTCATGGACATCTGGTTGAAATCGCTCCCAATGGAATCAAAGGGATCGAATTGTGGAAATCCTGGAAACCAGATCTCATCGTTCTCGATTTGATGATGCCAGGAGTTGATGGATACAGTGTTCTTGATCGTGTTCGCACTGAAGATGAAAGACTACCTATTTTAGTATTATCGGCCAAAGATGCGGCCAGAGATAAAGTCAAATGTCTGGCCGGCGGAGTAGATGACTACCTTTCCAAGCCTTTTAATCTTGATGAGTTCCTTTTAAGAATTGATCGTTTGTTGACTCGTGCTAGATGGTCTAATGAAAAAAATGTAGAAACCAAGGTAGAAGAAGTTTTCACCTTTGGACCCAATACCATCAATTTCGTAACCAATAAGGCAACGCGGATGGGAGTCGAGTTCCAACTGACTGCCCAAGAAGTGAAAATTATCAAAATTTTCATTCAGAATATTGGAACACCTCTGACAAGAGCTGACCTTTTAAAAGAGGGGTGGGGTTATAGTGAGGATGCTTCAAGCCGGACAGTCGATAACTTTATCGTGAGACTTCGTAAATACTTTGAAGATGACCCAAAAAATCCTGTCTACTTCAAGAGTTTGCGTTCAATTGGTTACGTTTTTAATCTGGAATAAATCAGAAATTGTGGACGAGATCGTCAACATTCAAATCAAGCCCATCCAGACCTTCAAGAGAAAGTTTGGTGGTTTCTTCTGAAACTTCTTGTCTAAGAGTGATGACAGCTGAAAGAGAGGCTGAAATCTTCTGGTTTTGACAGCTGAACTGTCTATTTGCAAAAAACTTTCTTTGCGAGCCATTGTCGACTTCAATTTTAGAAATCTCGATCACTTGAATTTTGTCAGTAGCTTCCCATTCACATTTTTCAAGTGGATAAGAAGATGATTTCAGAGATTTGAGCTTCTCAACTAATACATCCATAGATGAATGAGTCGTAAAGATTCTAAGGGCCTCTTCAGCCATGGATTGGCTTTCTGCGACTACTAGAGGTGCTTGAGCGCTGGCGACATCTTGAGCACGGGCTATGGAAACTGACGCTATTGTCAGGAACAAAACCACGAAAAATTTCCTCAAAAGTCTGATCATTACAGGTCTCCAAGTTGATGACACAATATACAAAATTTCCTTCAAAAGGGGGAAGTTGTTGTAAAGATTACAGATGGAATGGTGCGTTTTCTGGGAGACAAAAAGAGTGGCGGATTGACAGATTTTTGATAGGTTAGGTGGCAAATTTAACCATGAAATAAGAATCCAAGGAGTTATCCATGGGAATTTTGACCGGAAAAAAGGCCCTTATTTTGGGCGTCGCCAACGATAAGTCTATTGCTTGGGGAATTACTCAGGCCTTCAGAGAGCAGGGAGCTTCCGTTGCTCTTTCATACCTCAATGAACAACTTCAAAAAAGAGTTGATCCACTAGCAGAAGAAGCTGGTGCGGACTTCACTTTTGAAATGGATGTGACCAACGAAGATCACTATGCCAGCATGGTAAAAACAGTTGAAGAGAAATGGGGAAAATTTGATATTCTCGTTCATTCTCTGGCCTTTGCTGACAGAGAAGATCTTAAAAAAAGATTCACAGACACCTCAAGAGAAGGCTTCAAGCTCGCTTGTGATATTTCAGCTTTCTCATTGATTGGTCTTTGTCATCACCTCAAGCCTTTGATGAATGACAACGCCAAAGTTATCGCTATGACTTACCACGGATCAGTAAAAGTCATGAAAGGCTATAACGTTATGGGTGTCGCCAAAGCCGCTCTCGAGGCTTCAACCAGATACCTTGCAGATGACCTCGGACAAGATGGAATTTCTGTAAATAGTATTTCAGCTGGTCCAATCAGAACTCTTGCAGCTTCTGGTGTTCCAGGACTTCGTTCAATTTTTGAAGTTGTTGAAGAAAAAGCACCACTTAGAAGAAACGTAACACCATCGGATGTTGGTGGTACGGCAGTATATCTCGCCAGTGATCTGTCTAGCGGAGTAACGGGACAAGTTCTCTATGTCGACTCCGGTATGTCGATCATGGCCTAGTTAGGAGGCACAATGAATTCGAGAGACTACATTAAAGACGCAACAAGAACTGAGTCTACAGACTTCAAGTCAATGAACACACGATTGACTGAAGATGGAACTAAAAGACTACTTCACGCTGGAATTGGACTTTCCACTGAAGCAGGAGAGTTCCTTGATGCACTCAAAAAGCACATCTTCTACGGCAAAGAACTCGATCGAGTTAATCTAGCTGAAGAAATGGGAGACATGTTTTGGTACCTTGCTATCGCTTGCGATGAGCTAGGTGTTGAATTTGAATCCCTGATGGAGCGAAATATTGCCAAGCTTAAGGCCCGTTACGGTGAAAAATTCACTGAAGAGCGTGCCGAAAATAGAGATCTCGGTACTGAACGAGAAATCCTCGAACAACAACAGTTCTAATTAAACAACGACCATCTCTATTTTCTTTAGGGATGGTCGCTTTTTTGATCAAGCATCAATTGAACCGGTTATATTTTTGGAAGCATTAAGCAGATTTTTTAGTAAGTTTGATTCAAAGGCCATTTTCTTCATGCGAAGTTACGGCGAAAGAATTGAGAGGTTTCTCCTTGGAGGATATTTTCTTTGGTTTGGATTAATCAAGGTTTTTGGGGGGAAGTCTGCTTCTTCAATTATTGCCAAATCAATCTACTGGATTGATCCTACTTGGGGAGTACCGGCCCTTGGAATTTGGGAAACATTGATTGGAATATTTTTGATGATTTCTCAATTTCAACGAGTCGCTATTCTCTTACTTGTACTTAGAATTCCTGGCGTTGTTTTAGCTCTTTTTTATAATTATCACACTTGCTTTGAAACCAGCATTTTAGAACCTTCAATTCAAGGTCAATACTTGATCAAGCAATTAACTCTAATTGGAGCAGCTTTGGTTATTGGGAGTTCATTAAAATCACATGAGGAAAAAGATCCAAGTTTGGAATGTGTCAGAAATTAAGACTTTGACACTTACTTGATCCTACATACTCACGCTCTCCGTTTGGTTTGTACTACGCAAGCGTATCCGCTTTTGGGACTATTTTACAGAGTATTTTTGTACTAGAGAGTATCTGTTTTCAGGGTTTTATCTTTTCTCGCCAAAACTCAAGGCCCCCGTCGTAACGAGGGCCTTATCATTCAACTTCAACGCTAGCTTTCTAAGCTTCCTTGTTTTCCAGCTTGCAAGTTGAGATACCAAGCAACTGGTAAGGCGGGCACCAACCGATCAGGCCGGTGAGAAGGGGAACGATTCCAAGAAGGAACCATAGGTTTTGCATTCCGAAGAAGGCCTGGGAAACAAGGCCGAGTCCAACTATGACTCGTACTGCTCTTTCAATTGGATGAATATTTTTCTTCATTATTTACCTCTTTTCTTTTTACATCTGTATTATCGGTGACTTTTTGTTCAAAATATTTGATCTAGATCAGATTTCCTATTGATTTTACACGCCCACTAGCGCCAAATCCTTGTTTTTAGTATGTTTTTTCCATGAAAATGCTTTTCTCACTTTTTCTTATTCTTTTTTCGACTCAGATTTTTTCAGCTGAATATGCCTTTGTTGAAATGAGGGATGGGAGTTTTAGATGGGGAGAGTTGGTTGAGCGTTATGAAGACCGTTGGTTTTATGAACCGGCAGGGGAGCATGTGGCTTCCTACATTCTGCTATTCAAAACCAAAGAGGGGAAACCTCAAGTCGATTTTCTAAATGAAAATGAAATCAAAAAGTCCTTTTCATTCTCACTTCGAAATTCTTTTTATAAATCCTATCTTAAAGAAAAGAATCTTTATTTTAAAAATAAAGTGGTTGAGAACGCTGATGTTTTGACTGGCAATGAAGGTCATCACAAACACGAGAAGATGTTTGGAAATTTTGCTTGGGATCTTGGAATGCTCGATGAAAGAGGATCACAGTTTAGAAATCAAGGATTTGAGAATCAAGATTATTATATTTTTGGAAAGGAAGTGTTGGCCCCGCTATCTGGGACAGTCGTTGGGAAAGTGGATGGAGAAGAAGATAATCTTCCTAGTCCAAATCTTGTTGGAGACCTCTCTGGAAAGGTGAATAACTACCTTACAATCCTTGCTGATTATCCCTTTTATGTTTCTTTAGTTCATTTTAAGAAAAATACTATCAGTGTGAATGTCGGCGACAAAGTCGAAGCAGGGCAAATCCTGGGAGAAGTCGGGAATTCAGGAGTCTCCTATGTTCCTCATCTCCACTATACCTTGTATCTGTATCTTGAGAGCTTTGACCGGTTCATCTCGGTTCCAGGTTTTTTTGAAGAATAAACCCCTGAAAAAGCTTTGTAATTAATACATTTTTGTTGAATCAGTAGGTGATTCTTGATAGTTAGCTCTCATGAAAACACTACTACTTATTTTGACATTGATTTCAATTAATACTTCTTTTGCTTGCGACTCCACTTTTAAAGGGCGCTATAGCTGTGCAGCTTATAAGCCTGATGGAACTCTTCGTGATACTACTATTGCTATGATTGATGCGACTGGAGAGAAGCTGAATCTTCAGTTTAGTTGGGCCATTAAAGAAGCTGAACTTGGTTTGTTGATAGGTAAAACCTCAAACTTCCAAAAAGAGACAGATTCCTATTATACGGAAGGTTCAGTAACAATCTCTTGTGCTGATTCAGTTCTTAAATATGAAGATAGAGTTTTTTTTGAGGATTTCTTTGCTCCTCGTGAAGAAATAAGAAAGACAGAAACTAATTTGATATTCACAACTCAAGATAATGGGGAAAAACTTCAGATTGAAGTTGATTTTACTAAGACTTATCTTGATCTCAATTTGCAGGTTTTAGATCCGCCAGAGAACACAAAGCGTATCTATAAATGTACTAAATAATTCAATAATGAAGTACTAAACTTTATTGTTGAGATCCAGATCCACCAAAGAAGCTTTCAATAGCATTAAAAATACTACCACCACTTGAAGGACTAGTTTCTTCAAGTGTTTTCCTATTTGATTCAACTCCAGAATTTGATGTATTCACAACTGCTGCCCATGGATTAAGGCTGGTCGCTGCCTGGTAGGATGCGATATCCGGATATTGCTTGATAGAACATTTTTTACATTTCTCTAAGGTCTCTCCGAAATGATATTTTTCATTGTAGGTATAAGGGTACTGAAAATCATCGAAATTAAAATCGATAACAGTGTTCGAGATGACCGCAACGTCATACTCATGGTGAAGAGCTCCTGAGATTGATCGTTGGACACAGGCCCCTCCATTCGCTCCAATCATGACCAGGTTATCAACACCTTTAGACTCCAAAAACTTATTCATTTCATTGGCGCTTGAGTCAAAAACTCCATCCATTGTCTTTTTAATAGTCGTTTTGTTCTTATAGTTTTTAAGTTTGTCTGCTAAAGGTTTGATTGTAGGGTCAGCACCTTCCCAAAGATATTCAACTACAACAATTGGCATATTATTGGCCATGGCAACTTCAAGTGCTCGTTGTTGCTCTTTTAAAGCTATTTCAAACTTTTTCGCGTTGGGAGGGTCTTTGTAGCCACCAGTTCTCTTCAAAAAGAAGTTTTGCATATCAATCAGTACAAGTGCCGTTCCGTCCTTACACTCTCGAAGACTCTTGTCTCCACAATCCTCAATATGCGGATTATTCGCTAGAACATTTCCAGTAATAAGTAGTGTGAGTAAGGGGATTATCTTTAGGAAGTTCATTTCTTTTCACTTCCTGGTTTGATGAATTTCACATACTGAGCTTTATAAATGGCGCCACTAGGCTCGATCGTAAAGCTTGGTATTTCTATACTAAAATTTGAATTTGGTTTATTTGAATGCTTCGCCTCGATCATTTTGAGCTTGTTATCAAATTGAGGGTCTGATTTTTCTAGAATCAAGACAAACCAATTACCTTCAGGACCACTTTGAGTGTTGAGTTTGACTCGAACAGAGTCTTTAGTTTTATTGATCTCAAGAACTTTGATATCTTTTGCGACATCGGCAAAACTTGAAAAACTCACTATGAACAGCACAACACAGGTGAACAGATATCTCATTTGATCTCCAACTGACTGAACCACTAGTATAACACGGGTTTTAGATTTGATCGGCCAGTTAACAGAATTTATAAATATTTGAAACTAAAGACTTTTTGTAATCCATTCGTTCCCACCAATAACAGTTCCTCGTTTGATGATGGTATCTCCGCCAAGAATCGTGGCGTTGGCGTAGAGCACACAATCATCTTCAATAGTAGGATGTCTTTTGATATCACTCATTGATTTGTCGACGGACTTGGCCCCAAGGGTGACACCCTGGTAGATTTTCACTCGCTTTCCGATCTCACATGTTTCTCCAATCACTACACCTGTTCCGTGATCGATGAAAAAAGGAAAATCAATCTTGGCACCAGGATGAATATCAATCCCCGTTTCATTATGGGCGTATTCAGTAAGAATTCTTGGAAAGAGGGGAATGTTCATCATTTGAAAAAAGTGTGCAATTCGATAGACGCCAATAGCGTAAAAACCTGGGTAACAAAGAACGACTTCGTTTAAACTTTTGGCCGCAGGATCACCGTTTAAAATAAATTGAGCATCCTCGTTCATGGCATGTTCGAGCTTGGGTAGCTCTTGATAAAAAGAGTCGACAATGCTTTGAATGCGGCAACTGGTATGAAGTTCGTGTTCTAAGCAGGAGAGAATATACTGGAGTTCTGTACCGAGATGTTCAAGATTGATTCTAAGCTTGTCAGTATCTTCAACAATTTGGTTACAAAGAGCGGGAAAAAGGATCTTTATCACTTGATCAACAAACTGCTCCATCTTGTCTCGACAGAGGTTTATATTTTTACTTTCGTACTTTCTTTGAAATAATTCATTTATAAATTTCTGATCAACACTCATACTATCTATCATAGTTAGTTTTTCAATAGAGATCAAAATGAAAGTAGCACAAAATCAAGCACAGTTAATCGGAGGAACACCTGTTCTTCGCATTCCTTCTCTTTCCAAACTCACAGGAAACGACATATTCGTGAAATGTGAGTGGGCCAATCCTGGAGGATCTATCAAAGATAGGGCCGCTTTGAGTATGGTTACAAAAGCAATCGAACGAGGAGATTTGAAGCCTGGTATGACGATTGTCGAAGGAACTGCTGGAAATACGGGTATTGGTTTGGCCGTTGTGGCCAAGAGTTTTGGACTGAAGATGTTGGCAGTGATGCCCTCAGGTCAAGCCATTGAAAAGCAGAGAATGATTGAACTTTTTGGAGCGCAATTAAAGCTCGTCAAGCCAGTGCCATTCGCCAATGAAAATCATTTTTATCATACAGCGAGAAGGCTTGGAGAAGAGGGGAAAGACTTCTGGTGGGCCAATCAATTCGAAAACACCGATAATCTTCTTGCTCATTATGAAAATACAGCCCCTGAAATTGTTGATCAGTTCAAAGGTGACTTGGATATTTTTGTCTGCTCTGCGGGGACCGGTGGAACTGTTGGCGGCAATACGAAATACCTCAAAGAGAAAGTTAAAGGTATTAAATGCTATTTAGTTGATCCAGGTGGATCAGGTCTCAACTCTTTTCTTCGAACTGGAGAATTTAAATCAGAAGGGACTTCCATCACTGAAGGTATTGGCATCATGAGAGAAACGGCTAATTTCAAAGAGTCACAGCTTGATGGCAGCTTTTCGCTTGAAGATTCACTTCATGTTTCTCTAGCAAGATATGTACAGGAGCAAGATGGAATTATTTTAGGAAGTAGTTCTGCTCTAAATCTTGCGGCAGCTTTTAAGCTTTCATTGGAAAACCCCAATCAGAACAAAAAAATTCTGACTTTCATGTGTGATTTGGGAGAGAGGTCTTATTCAAAAATGTATAATGATGATTATCTAACCGAAAGCTCCATCAATTATTCCATGTCACTTGATGCTATCATTGAAGGTTTGAAAAAAATTGCTCTATAGATTGTTTGATATTGTCACAATTGGAATACCTTTCGGTGTCTTTAAAGTTACTTCGGGTCTTTATTTTGGACATGATATTCTGATGTGGTGGGGAGTTCTCGACCTCTTTATCAATATTTTGAATTTTCTTCTTTATTTAATCAAACGAAAAAAGATCATTTCAAGTTGTGCACTTGCCTTGATAGGGCGTCAGCTTGGTAAATTAATGAAATTCAACCAAGAGATGACTGAAGATATTGGAGAGTCTTTGGATGTTCTTTTTTCTTTTTTGATCGTTGCTATTGTTATCGGAAGTGGCGCTATAACCAAATATTCCCCAGAAATGATTAAATTTTGGAATATTTCAGTGATTTTGAACGTTTTAGGAGCCGGATCTATTAGAGTCTTTCAAT
>SBGE01000275.1 GCA_006226755.1 Deltaproteobacteria bacterium
AAAACCTGTCAACATACTTAATGCTGAACTGTAGAGATAAAGGGTATGTAATGTTCCTTGGCTTCTTTCTGGTTGATAAGGAGTATAAGCGGTAGTCAAACCTCTAATTCCACAAACGTGGTTGATAAGTGCTGGGACTTTGTAGTTTTTTAATCCGTCGCCAATGAAAGAAGTTTTTACTTTATTTTTCTTAGAGATCGTTAACAGATTCTCAGAGAGTTCATGATACTCAAGTTCTCTACCGAGTCCCATTTCATTATCGAAATGGACCTCTTTACTGATATGTGAGAAGACATCAGAAAGTTGTTTGAGATTGATTGCAGACAGCATTTCATTGATGTCACCATCTGTGGCCGAAATGTAATGCTTGGCAAGTTCACGATTAATCTGGGTCGGATCATAGGGGAGATTCGGGTATTTTTTTTCCATGGATGGTCTCCAAAAAACTGTGTGAATTCAATTCCTTATTTAGCATGAAACCCATGTAATTATCTAGTATAATCATCGAATGAAAAGCTTTGTATGCTATGCATTTAATGGGCAGACTGTCCCAGAAATATTGCAAACTGAAATTCAAAGACTTGGCGGTGTCATTTCCTATGATCAGGCACCGGATGATGTTCCGGTTCTCTTGTTTAAAGATGGAGCTTTGTCCCTGACTCCCGGTAGCGCACAAGGCCAACCTCTCGTTTTAGATTATCAAGATAAGTATTCCACTTTCAGGCAAAGAGCATCAAAGGATAAGGGCCCTTTGGCCAAGGCGATCGGTTTGGACAAAAAAAGAGATTTGATGGTTGTCGATGGAATGCTGGGAACGGCCTCGGATTCTTTGCTGATGTTGTCTTGGGGTGTTCATATTCAGGCCTTTGAAAGAGTTACTGAAATATATCTTCTTAATTGGTACAGTTTCCAAAATTTTAAAAAATATAATTCTTCTTTGAATTTTTCCATTCATCATGCAGATATTCGTAACAGTAATGTAACTGGAGATGTTCTCTATCTGGACCCCATGTATCCGCAAACAAGAAATAAACGACTTTCTAAAAAAGAGATGCAGTTTTTCAATCAATTGGCGGGAAAAGATCAGGATGAAAAAGAAGTTTTTGACTGGGCCTTCTCTCAGGAATTTAAAAGGGTCGTTATCAAACGACCACCGAAAGCTGAAATTTATTTGAAACCAACACACTCTTTTGAGTCAAAGAGTGTGCGTTATGACATGTATTCATTTAAGCCGCTATAGTAACGTTAGAGCCGATTTTTTGTAGCTGATTAAGTTTCTTAACCAATTTTTTGATTTTGAACTTGTTCATGGCAACTGGAGTATCATAGACAAATTTTACCCCGTAGGCCTTCTGACCACTTCTAAAATCATCTCTGACAACCAATGCACGAACTTGAACCTGCACATCCTGAAATGAAATATCCAAATGGACAAACTCTTTAAGTTCTATGTCGCGATTGAACCTAACCAAGGCACCAGTTTCTGAAATATTGAGTAGGCAGGCCTGTTCAAGCTTTTCTGGATTGGTGTACCAAAGTTTGATTGGAAGGGTGAATGCGTATCTGGTTCTAGTTTCCCACCATCTGTTTGTCCGTTCAAAAAAGAGCATTCTGATTTCAGGAAGAGAGACATAAATTATAAGAAGTATGTTCATCACCAACAAAGTGATGGATGAATAGAAAGGAACTTCCGCGAAATAGGGCCACGCAAATCTCTCATAAGTGAGGTGTGTAATGATACTGTAGGCCTGTATTGAAACGAATAAATACCAAGCATATCTTTTTACCGAGAGAAGGGCCAGGCCAGCGAGAGGAAATATCAACCAAAAGTCGATTAGACCTTTTACACTTGCAGACTCTACAAAAGTCACATTCGATAAAATAATTCCCAAGTCAAAATGTGTTTTTGTCTTGAAGTAAAAGATCTTAAAAACAGGTTCGAGAAGATGCATGATCCCCATAACCAAAATCAATAATGGTCTATTCTTCATATCCCTCTCCAGGCTAAGTCCCACATTTTAGCGTTCGATGGAACTCTTACCAAATCGGCATTTTGGCCAAAAAAATTTAATATAATTTCAGATAGTTATGAGATAAATGCCCAAAATCTTTGTCTATTTTACTCAGGAAATTGGACAGGCTGAATTTAGCAGGTAAAAATATTCAGATCATGGAGGATTTATGAAATTAACCGCGTTTTGTGGTCTGTTATTTCTTATCTGTTTTAATGCCTTTTCGGCCGTTGGTCCTGAACGATATCGAATCGTTAAAGATCAAAGTGGGAAGGTTATCAAGATTTTAGATATAAGCCTAGGTAAAGGTAATGATCTGTTATCTTTTGCCACGCAAGTTCGTGAAAATATCAAAGCATTGACCCATGGTGATCCGCTCCAAGATAAAGAAGTGGCCGGAGACCTGTTCAAGTCAGATGATCTCGCCAAGTTGGAATCTAAATTCAAAAAATATCAGGATAAGCTAGCTGCTCAAAATATTGATGCTTTTTTTGATGATTCAAGAATGGACAAAATTTTAAATCATTTCGAAGATCAATTGGGACTTATACGGACTGAAAAATATCAAACTGTGGCCCATCTTCAGGAAAAACTCTTCTTCACAAAAGAAGAGCTATTCACAAGAGCTCTAAGAGCGACTAAAACTTTGGCCAAAAGCCTGATAGATGGAGGAATCTTTCTTAACCTCGTTACTTATATTTTAGATCAATATGTCGCTAATTTAATGGAGGCAAAGGCCTATCATCAACATATTCTCCTCGGTTGGCTTACATTCGAGCGTCGTGATGTTTTTGGATTGACTGTAGATGAGTTTAGACGGGCACGAAGTTCAATTATGGAAGCCAGATTGAATGCCTGGGATTTACTTTCAATTTTAAGCTTGAAAGATGATTTTCCAGGTTTCTATGAATCGGCCATCAAGAAAGTTAGAAAAAAAGTTCGTAAGAGAATGAGAAAAAATGCAGATCGCTATACAGGACGTGTAGATTTTTTGAATGATTTTCAAGGACGATGGACAGATAAAGAAACTGGAAACAAACAAATTGTTAATTTGTATCGTAAAAAGAGCTATTTCTCCTCGAGACCATCACTATCTTATGATCAAGAGAGACCTGATTTCCTCAGGAAAAAAAGAAGACTTTATAAGATTATCAATCTTGCCCAAAATCTCATTCCACTGCCAATTATTGGCAGTTTAATGAAAAACTACAATGACAAGCGTTTCGAAAAACAAATCATGGAAGAAGGCATTCTTTACGGTCAGTTCGAAATTGATTCTGATGTGACAATGCTTGAAGTCCTACGAAAACAAACGTTAAATCCTCTGATCAGACTTCCGGAGTATTAGGTTGAAACTTCTTTTACTTTCGTTTGCTATTCTTTTTCAAACTGTAGAGGCCACTGAATACAAGTGCTCAATTAATTTGATTCCAAAAGGAAAGGAGATCAGTAAGGCGGAGTTTGGGAAGTACATCAAGCAATTTGATTATAAAATGGTTGATGGTGCCCCTGGTAAAACATCTACATTAGGAGATGTTTCACTCTTTATTTGGGCCAAAAATAAAAAAATTCATCTTGCAGCTCAGATCAAACAAAAAGAAGGTGAACCTCTTAAAGTTCAAACCAGCTATCCTCTCAACTTTCCAGAAATTAAACTTAAGATTTCGCCAAATGTCGATATTGCCTGTTTAACTCAGCAGGCCCTTTCGAATGTTAAAGATTCAAACGCTTTAAAAATGTTAGATAAAAGCATCAATGACAAAAGCGATCTCTACAGCTACGGAGCGGATATATTCTTTGTTACGAATACATTTTTGAAGTTTGTCTATAATCAACAATTGGCGAATGGGAAAATGAGACCCATTGTTTTCCAGCAAGGGAAATTATTCACACTAGATGACCAAATAGATAAAGACAAAAACTGGTGTATCTTTAATATCGAAGTGAAATTGGATGAAGATACTTATCTTCAAAAAAACACAAAACTAAAACCAGCGTCAGTCAGTAAAAATTCAAATAACGACAGGCAGACGGTTTATTCATATAATTTTGTAGACTTTTCTACAGGAAAGAAACTCTATGAGACTTCAAGGTATTCGCCATTCAGCTTTGAATGCAGTTTACAGAAGGATCAAGGGTTCAAATCTGAAGTTATAAAGGAAGTTACTGGTGGCCGGATCAAAGTTATTCCTTCTCTTTAGTCTGATTCTTTTTACATCTTGTTCACTTTTACAATCTAAAGATGAACTCTATAAAAAGAAATCACTCCAACTCCAGGAAATTATCAATAACGGAGATGGTGCAACTCTTTACAGTCAACTCTCGCCAGGGTTTCAGAAGGGTTTTCCACCACCAATGGTTTCAGCATTTTTAGGGCGTATTTATTCTTATTGTGGAAGACTTCTTGAGCTTGGCGAGGGCAGCTTTGAAAAAGATAAGTATATTCTCTACCCTCAATTTTCTTCAAATAGTTGCTTTATCAAGTTCATGCTGAACGATGAAGGACAGTTCAATTATCTTCTTATCGATAGACAAACTCAAAATATTCCTGAGATTCAGTTGTCATCTTCACTTAGTCTCTTAGAACGGGCCGAAAAACTTTCTTCTCATTATTTTAAATCCTCTGAAATGAGAGGTCTGGCCGTTGGAGTCATAGACGGAAGCAAGGTTGATATGTTTTTTTTCGGAGATGGGGGAGATGAAAGTATCGTTTTAAATGAACAATCCTATTTTCAAATAGGCAGTGTTTCAAAACTATACAATGCCTTGCTGGCACTTAAGCTATCCTATGAGAAGCAAATAGAGTTGGATGCCCCACTAACGGCACCTTTTCCAAAGAAGAAATATCGTTTTTGGTATGAGAAGAATAAATTCTCACCAAAGTTATCAGAATCCATTCTTCATTTATCCGGGCTTCCCCGGTTACCTCTTAATTTGAAAGGAACAGATGATCAGCCATACGGAAATTATACTTTGAGTAATCTCTATGCAGGTCTGCGAAATGTCCATTTGGACTCTGAACCAGGTTCAAAATTTCTCTACTCTAATTGGGGAGCGACTTTAGCTGGTCAGCATATATCTCTAGTTATGAAGAGGTCTTATGATGATCTTATTACCAATGAACTTTTAAAACCTTTTGGTATGAATGATTCTTTCAGTTCTGATATGTCTCCTCAAAAATTGGTATGGGGATTTCAGGGTAAAATCCGAAAGGATCCCTGGAAACTTGGACTTTTTTTACCGGCTGGCGGAATTGCTTCTAATTTACGTGATCAGTTGATTTTTTTAAATCATGCAATCAAAGCAAGATCAGATGAAGATCATTGGCTTTTCCAGTCATTTGAAATTCAAAAAGTTATTAATAGTCACAATGCCATTGCGTTTGGTTGGCTTGTTAGAGGTCCTGAGCAAGAACGTATTTATTGGCACAATGGTGGAACTGGTAGCTTTTCTTCATTTTTGGGGCTTAAAGGATCTAAAGGTATTGTTATCTTGAGTAACACTTCTAATGTGCCTGTAACTGAACTTGGTTTCAAAATCTTAGAATAATCTATTCTTTGATTGAGCAACCGTACCTTTTACTGACATAACTTGCAGTTGTTGTTTTGAACATATTGCTAACTGTTACATATTTTTTTTCGACATTTTCCTTTATTGACCATGGTGGAATGAAGTTTTGAGCATACTCTTTACAATGTTCTTTTGTTTGCCCTACGACATATCGACAACTACAGTACTCTTTGGCAAAACTACTGGAAAACGCCTTGTTAAATTCACAAGAAGTTAAAACTAGCATTAATGATATAAGACCTATGTAATTCATCATTTCAAGCTATCCATGATAAATTTGAAAATCATGTTTCTATCTATTTTCCCATCCTTATCTGCGGCCATCCTGACAAAAATTATTTTTTGATCAGGGAACACGGCCAATATTTGTCCGTGATGTCCAAGGGCCATGTATACATTCTCTGGAGCGGCCGGATGAACGCTACCGTGTCGATTTGGTCGATTAAGCCACCAGTGAGCCCCATAAGCAAGTTTGGGTTTCGATTCATTTGTCTGATTGTTCTTCCATGCCTGGTTGGGAGTTGTTGTATATTCCACCCAACCCTCTGGAAGTATCCTTTCTTTTTCCCATATTCCATCATTGAGATAGAGTTTACCAATTTTTGCGAGATCTCTTGGGGAGAGATACAAATAGGAAGATCCTATAAACACATCTGAGCCATCTCTTTCCCATGTTGCTGACTCAATATTCAATTTATCGAAAAGTTCGTTCCATGGAAAATTCTCATAGTCTTTGAGCCCCATGGATTTTTTCAGCATGCCCATAATTAGATTGGATTCACCACTTGAATAATGAAATCTTGTTCCTGGCTGATGAATAACAGGTTGTTTGGCAGTGTAAGAGGCCATGTCTTTATTTTGATAAACATACAGCATCCTGATGACATGAGAGGCAAAAGGATTTTCTTCATAATACTCATTCCAATCAATGCCACTGGACATTTTTAACAAATGATCAAGTGTCATCGATTCGTGATTTTCGCCGTTGAGTTCAGGATAGAATTTTTTAACTTTAGTCTCAAGGGAGATAATCCCTTTTTTAATTGCGATACCTATCAAAGTATTTGTGACACTTTTACTGATGGACCAGGTTCTATGGGTTCCATCTGCTTTGTATCCCTTTGCATATTCTTCTCTCAGGATTTTACCATTTCTGATCAAAATAACGGAATCAGTTGAAAAACTTTCATTTTTATCGAAGAGGTATTTAAAGAGTTTATCAATGGTTTTTGGATTCATTCCCTGGGACTCTGGAGAGCTTGTGGGCCAATCACTAGCGCCCCAGGAAATAGTCGAAATCAATAAGCTGAGAAAAAAAGTTTTAAGAAGAATTTTCAAATCTTATTTACTCTTTTTCTTAGTTACTTTTTTCTTTGCTGTCTTCTTTGCTGCTTTAGGTGCGGCTTTTGGAGCTGCCTTTTTTGCTGTTTTTTTAGCAACCTTTTTTTCTACTTTTTTCACAGTCTTCTTCGCCGTCTTTGCGACTTTTTTCTCTGCTTTCTTTTCAGTCTTTTTCGCAGTTTTCTTAGCCGTCTTTTTTGCTGCTTTTGGAGCAGCTTTTGTCGCAACTTTTTTCACGGCTTTCTCTGCTTCTTCCGCTAGCTTTTTGGCCTCTTTGACTTTCTTATTAACGGCCTTTTCAGCTTCTTTGACTTTTTTGTTAACAACTTTTTCAGCCTCTTGAATCTTCTTCTCTGCCTTTTTAATGGCCTTATCTGTAGCTTCTGTGACCTTCTTTTTTGTGGTCTTGATCACTTCATTAGTTGTGTCTTGATAGGTTTTGATTTCATTTTTTAGCTGAGCGTAAAACCCCAAGATTTTTTTCTTTTGAATATTGATCTTATTGTATTGATCGTGGAAGACCTTATTCATCTCGTTGTAGCGCTCTTCATTCAGGTTCTTAAGCTTGTCCAAAAGGTGAAGGCATTTTTCTCTAAAGTCGCCCTTATTGGATTTTTTGTTTTTTTCTTTCTGTTTGTTCATTTCTTTCAAAAAATTAGGGATGGCCATGGGTACTCCTCTCTAAAACCATTCACCCCATTATAAAACAAAGCGAAAATATTTAAAGGGCATTCCGCAACAACTCAATTTGAGGCCCAAACAGGGGTAAAACAGATGACAATAAGTAGGCTTTTGTTTAGACTCTAAGGTTAGTTTAGCGAGGTTAGAATGAAAAAATATCACGTTTATGGAATAGGCAATGCACTAGTGGACATGGAAATTGAGGTAACTCCTGAATTTCTTCTCAAGGCGAATGTTGAAAAGGGTGTCATGACGCTAGTTGATCAAAATCGTCAGGATGAACTTTTGGCCCAAGTTGATGGCAACCAGCACAAGAGAAGTTGTGGCGGCAGTGCGGCAAACACAATTATCGCTGTTTCCCAGTTTGGCGGTAGAAGTTTTTATTCATGCAAAGTGGCCAATGACGAGCCTGGAGATTTCTATTTCGAAGACCTCATAAGTAATGGAGTTGCCACCAATCTTCATGGTTCCAGACAACATGGTGTCACAGGGAAATGTATGGTGTTCATCACTCCTGATGCTGATAGAACGATGAATTCTTTCCTTGGAATTACTGAAACTTTTTCAGAAAGTGAACTACAAGTTGAAGATCTTAAAGATTCCGAATGGCTCTATATAGAAGGTTATCTCGTCACTTCAACAACCGGTCGTGCAGCAGCTCTTAAGGCCAAAACTCTAGCAGAAGAAAATGGAGTCAAAACAGCAATCACCTTGAGTGATCCAGCTATGGCGAAATTTTTTAAAGATGGATTAGTTGAGATGGTCGGTAATGGGGTCGATCTACTTTTTTGTAATGAGGAAGAGGCCCTTGCTTTTACTGGTAAAGAAGAATTAAAGGAAGCATTTGAAGAGCTTAAGAAGTCAGCAAAATCTTTTGCCATTACTCAGGGTCCACAAGGTGCACTTTTGTTCGATGGTGAAAAAGAGATTGATATTGTGACAAATAAAGTCGATGCCGTAGATACCAATGGTGCAGGTGATCTTTTTGCAGGGTCGTTCCTTTATGCCATTACTCACGGTCATGACTTTGCGCAAGCTGGTAGATTGGCCTGTGCTGCAAGTGGTGAATTAGTTCAGAGATTTGGCGCAAGATTGCCAAGTGAAATGCCAAAAAAGATATATTCAGAAACATTGGCTTAAAAAGGTAGAAACCATGTCCAGAGTAACAATTAAGAAATTGCTTCAAGAAAAACCAGTTGGTTCTGAGCAAACTGTCAGTGCTTGGATCAGATCTATAAGAAATTCAAAGAATTTCTCTTTCATGGTTTTGAATGATGGTTCTTGCCAAGGAACTCTACAAGTTGTTTTTGATCTGGATATGCCAGGATATGAGGAAGTATCAAAACTGTTAATTGGTTCTTGTGTTACAGCACATGGAAAAATTGTTGAAAGCCAAGGACAGGGGCAGTCTGTTGAAATGCAGGCATCAAAAATAGAAATATTGGGTAAGACTACTGAAGATTATCCTCTTCAGAAAAAGGCCACGAGTCTGGAATTTTTGCGAGAGCAGGCCCATCTAAGACCACGTACCAATCTTTTTGGTGCGATTTTTAGAATCAGACACCATATGGCCATGGCCACCCATAAGTTTTTTGGCGATCGTGGATTCTATTACTTAAACTCACCAATTCTCACGGCCGTTGATGCTGAAGGGGCCGGTGAAATGTTCAACGTAACGACCATGGATTTGGGAAATATTATAAAAACCAAATCAGGTGAAGTTGATTTTTCCAATGACTATTTTGGAAAGCAGGCGAGCCTTTGTGTAACAGGTCAGCTTGAAGCTGAATGTTTTGCAATGGGTATGGGGGCCGTTTATACTTTTGGACCTACATTTCGAGCTGAAAACTCTAATACCCCTCGACATCTAAGTGAATTTTGGATGATCGAACCAGAAGTTGCTTTTATGGACCTTGAAGGTAACGCAGAGTTAGCCGCTGATTATACTAAATACCTTATCAGTTATGTTTTTGAACATGCTTCAGAAGAATTAGAAACCCTTTCTGGATATCATAAATTTCAGGCCAAACAGAATAAAGAGCAATTTGAAGATCATGTTGCAATATTAGAAAAAGTAAAAGATTCAAAATTTGAGCGCATTACTTATACAGATGCGATTGATATTCTTTCAAAAAGTGGTCAAAAATTTGAGTTCAAACCAGACTGGGGAGTCGAGCTTCAAACAGAACATGAGAGATTCCTTTCAGAAGAGCATTTCAATGGACCTGTTATCGTGACTGATTATCCTAAAGATTGCAAAGCTTTCTACATGAAGCTTAATCAGGATGGAAAAACTGTTCGGGCGATGGACGTTCTTGTTCCGGGTGTTGGTGAAATTATTGGTGGTTCTCAGAGAGAAGAAAATTACGACAAGCTCATTCAACGTATAGATGAAATGGGTATGGAGAAGGACCCACTCTGGTGGTACCTGGAGCTTCGTAAGTTTGGAACAGCTCCACACAGTGGTTTTGGACTAGGATTCGAACGGGCGATTCGTTACGTTACAGGAATGAAAAACATCAGAGACGTTATACCATTTGCGAGAACACCAAAAAACTGTGATTTCTAGAAAGTAGAGATTTCGAGATGTGATTCACCCAGTTGATTTTTCTGGAGTTGAATTCTAATCGGTAACCTGTCAGTCAATTCTTTTACATGACTAATGATGCCGATTTGTTTTCCTCTCGATCTGATACTCATCAGGATATTCAGTACTTCTTCAAGACTGTCCTGATCCAAGGTCCCAAATCCTTCATCAATGAAAAAAGTATCAATCTCTGTTTGACCTCTTGCCATCTCTGCAAGTCCAAGGGCCATGGCCAAAGAAACCATAAATGTTTCTCCGCCTGACAATGATTGAAGAGGTCTCTCTGAACTACTTCTCCAAAGATCTTTAATAAAGAATTCAGGACCCTTGGTTTTGTTTTTTTCCTGCTGGAAGAGAACATAGCGACCATCACAAAGCTTTTCCAGTTCTTTGTTAGTCATCATAATGAGCTGTTCTTCGATCATGCTTATGGCGTAACGAGTAAATTCATCTCGCCCTATGACGTCTTTTACCTTGAGTTTGGAATTAAGCTTGGAATCGATATTGCTTATTTCTTTTGATATTTTTTGAAACTCGGCCACTTTTGATAAGTATGAATTATTAAGAGTTCGTATTTCAACGGCCTCTTCTTTCAGTGCTTGCAGCTTCTCTTTTATAGAGTGAAAATGATAACTGAGAACATCGTCATGAAAACCGCTGATGTTTTCAATTTCCCAATCTTCGAAATGTGCGGATTCATGTGAGGCTATTTTTTGTGTTTTTGCTTCAATTTCTATCAGCTCTTCTGAGGGTGAGTTTGGGAGCTCTCTTGATTCGATATTCTTAAGGTATTT
>SBGE01000049.1 GCA_006226755.1 Deltaproteobacteria bacterium
GAGGCCCCCGATGTTTTCTCATTTGATCCATGAAGTTTATCTATGAGACGTCCAGCACCTTCAGCAATCTTTTTATTGGTGTCTGCTGTGTGTTGCTTAAGAATGTTTTTAGCTACTTCAAAATCATAGTTGACGTCATTTCTTCCAAGAGGAAGATCCTTCGCGGCTTGTGATCTCGCCTTGCTCAATAGTTCTTTGTGGATACAAGTTTTCCCGCCTTCTTCTTTCGGGCAAATATTTGAATCGAGTGCAAAAGAGCATTGCTTAGGAATTTTTTCTCCTCTCATTAGATAAGGAGTGATTTCATTCACACACTTTTTGTAATCAGCTACTGACTTAGATATTTGCATGCTTGCGATGTTTCCAGCGAGCTGTGAATTACCTTTCTTGCGGGCACCTGTTCTGGCCAGAGCAAGAGCGGCTTCTAGTGAAGTACCTTTTTCAATAAGATCATCTGGGTATAGACCTGGAATATTTACATTCCCTGCCACTAGATCTCTATATTTTTTGAGTTTTGCCTGTCTTTCTTCAGCTTTTTTAGCTTTGGCGGCATCGTCTGAACCTGTGGTTGAGGTTGAGCTCAAGACAAATGCTTCTCCAAAACCACTAATCATTTCTTCAACACTTGTCTTGTTTTTTTCAAGTTCAGTTTTTTTCGCTACATAATCATTTTTTACGACTTCAGCATCTGCTTGGGCCCTTTTAAGAGCTTCTTGCATTAATTCTTCGTATTTCTTCGGATGCTTGGTTTGATAATCATCCATTGGTATTTCGATACCTTTGTCTTCCTTCAGGTCTCGAATATGCTTTATCATTCTTGATTCTTGGGCCTTTGCAAATAAATCTTCAGGAGTCATCGGCGCGATAATATAGCAGAGTCTATTGTTGAAATATTCTGCATAAGATTTACTTTCACATTTTGATTTAAGGTGTGATTTAAATTTCGGTAAATCAGCACTATTCATCGAAGTTCTAAAAGATTCGATATCGGCATCACTTGAGCCGATCAGATCTTCCACCATGTCTTGGAAAACAATGATTCTATTAGTTGCATCTACACCTTTTTGTAGATCTGTATGCATTTTTTCAAGGTCACTGTATCTAGAAAAACCATCTGTAGCTGATCTTAATTTGGAAACATATTGCTTGTGTTCATCAAGCATATTTTTAAGGCCTCTCAGAACCACCAATTCTGCCATTGCGGCATCATGCTCTTGATTGAGTCTTGCAAGGCTACCATCTTTAGAAAAAGTTTCATTTGATTGAATATCTTTTTGAAGTGCAAGGATCTCTTTTTCTAATACATCGCAATTGTCTTTGTTGAAGCCTTCTTTATATCGATGGTCTCCTCGTGTAATGTTCAATTCCGAAGGATCTTTATAAGGAGTTGTTATATCTCCATCGTTATCACCAACAGTTCCTGTTACAGTTCCATCGTTATCACCAACAGTTCCTGTTACAGTTCCATCGTTGTCACCAACAGTTCCTGTTACAGTTCCATCGTTATCACCAATAGTGCCTGTTACAGTTCCATCGTTATCACCAACAGTTCCAGTTACAGTTCCATCGTTATCACCAACAGTTCCTGTGACAGTTCCATCGTTGTCACCAACAGTTCCTGTGACAGTTCCATCGTTGTCACCAACAGTGCCTGTTACAGTTCCATCGTTATCACCAACAGTGCCAGTGACAGTTCCATCGTTATCACCAACAGTTCCTGTTACAGTTCCATCGTTATCGCCAACAGTTCCTGTTACAGTTCCATCGTTATCGCCAACAGTTCCAGCAGCAACACCATCATCTAATACGACGCCACCATCAGCATCTTCAACGCGCACAGGACCTGCGTTTTGATTTCCGTCTTTTTTGTCTCCGCCACTTGCAAAGACTTCTGTCGCTGTAAGGGAAGTAATAAGTAAGGTAAGGAGAGCTAACAACTTCAGCTTATTCAACTTCGACAACATGTGGGTGCTCCAACTGTGTTTCATAATCTAGCTTTACTCCTTAATATTCTGAGCTTACTCATCGGAATACTTGAGCAAAAAGTTTAACTAAACCGTGACTGATGGCCAATTGTCCGAAATTACGTTAATTTCTGGAATTGTAGGTGCTTATAAAGAAGAGATGTGCTGCCAACGAAATGTGGCAAAATTAGAAGACAAAGCCGAGATCACCACCAATGGTGTAAGTTGAGGTATTGATGTCACCATTCCAATTGGTATTTACCAATCCACCTTCCAAAGTAAAAAATGCTCGAGATTTTGTTCCGTTGAACCTTGCACCAAGTAAGATTCCTTTGGTTTTGGCAATTCCTGTAACTCCTACATCAGGGTGAACATTTGAAGTCAGATGAGATTCAACTTTGTATTGAGTCCAAAAAACATTTGAATAAAGAAGTAGCCATTCATATTTTCGATAGCCGTAAAGCCATGCGAAGTCCCAACTGGAAATTTTCAAATTCGAGTTATAGGTTCGTGTTTGGCTTGATGTATCACTTCTAAGTTGGAGGTCGCCATCACTTCGATCTGTTGAACCGAAAGCAAAAGTAACGGCCATTTTATGTCCCTCTGATTTTTTTTCGCTTCCTTCTCCCATCATTTGGTATTTCATTCCGATCTGATCTGGAGAATCATAGACACTTCGATAAAAAACATCAAAATTCTCAAACAGGTTGATTCCGGCGCGAAGGCCCAGAGCAAAAGACTTTTCCATTTTGGGTTCATCATCTACAGATGGGCCAGTATTGAAAACGGTATCATCGAAGACTTCAGTCAGAGTCAGTTTTTGAGTAGAGCTTCCATTGATTGAGGCATAACCTTTCCAACGTTCTCCTCTGACTTCTGGAGTTTCATAGCGATTGATAGGCATGTGATAATCCACATCGATCTTGGCACAAGATGCAACAATGACTAAGAGAATGAAATGGAAGAATTTAGCCGTGACCACCGGCCATGAAAGTTTCATGGGGGTTGATATCCTTTTGTGCAGTCTCAAGACTTAGGAAATAATCTTCTGTGATTTTCATTGTATCTGCAAGGTCAGGAGTTTGAAAGACCATGGATCTAAACTTGGCAACGTTGGGAAGACCAGCGGCCATCCACACGATATGCTTTCTCATTTGAATCAGATGAGTTCGTTCTTTGTCAGTATGATTTTCAGTTAAATCTTTAAGAAGCTGGATGATTTCCCAATATTCAGACGGAGTAAAAGCGATATCTTCACCCTCATCTATAAAAGCTTCAAGAAAGATGAAAGGATTTCTCAAACATCCTCGTCCCACCATCAATGCTTGGCAATTTGTTTTAAGCATTCTTTCTCTAACAAGGACCGGTGAGTGAAGATCTCCATTACCAATTATTGGAAGAGGAGAGTCTGAACCAATTCTTTCAAGTAAGTCCCAGTCGGCCTTGCCTTGATATTGTTGAGTTCTAGTTCTGCCATGAATAGCGACAAACTCAACGCCTTCTTCTTTGGCTATATGGATTATTTCAGGAGCGTTAATAGATTCAGCATCCCATCCTGTTCTGATCTTAATTGTTAGTGGTATATTGATGGCCTTTTTCATTTGAGCGAAAAAATTTCCAAGCTTTGTCGTATCTTTCATCAAAGCTGAGCCGCCACCTTTGGTCACAACTTTTCTGACCGGACAGCCCATATTGATATCTATGAATTTAGGTTTGTAAGTCTCAGCTACGATAGCGGCTTTGGCCATGGCCTCTGGATCTTCTCCAAAAAGTTGGAGACCAATATTCTTTTCTTCCGGATGCAGCTCCAACATTTTACGTGTCTTTTCATTCCCGTAATTGATACCATGACAAGAAATCAACTCACTGACAGTTCCCCCTGCACCGAGTTTCTCCATTAAGACTCTGAATGGAGCGGTACATATGGCCGACATTGGAGCCACCAAAAGGTTGGAGTCAAAGGCCACTTCCCCAAGCTTGATTTTTTTTGCACGGGACTTTAATAAGTTGATTTTACTTTCCAACTGATTGGAAAAACTGATTTCAGACATGGTGGATTCTCTACCACCAGTCACAAGGTGCGTCAATGATTGAACCAGAAAAGGCCAAGGGGCATATTGTTTTTGACTGTGATGGGACATTGATCTCCTCTCACCAGGCAATTCTTATGGGATTACAAAAACTTATGGGCGAAGAGCTTGGGCGAGTGATTAGCTTGGAAGAAGTGAATGAAAAGCTCGATATGCGTATGGACGTCATTGCACGCAATTTTGGGCTAGATATCAGTACTGAAGAGGAACAAAAGCGCCTTCTCAACAAATGGGCCTTGATTTCACAACGAACCGAATACCAATACGCGTTATTTGAAGGAATAAAAGATCTTTTGCTAGAACTTTCCAAAAGACAGTATTCCCTTTATGTTTGGACCGGCAGGGATAGAAAAAGTACTCTCTCCATCCTCCAGGATTTAGGTGTCATTAGCTCCTTCTATGATTTTAGAACGGCCAGTGATGGAATCCCTAAACCTCATCCCCAAGGAATGAGTGAGCTGGTGGGAGACTTTAACAAGACAGATGTCATCTTAATTGGAGACACAGTTGCTGATCAGCAAGGAGCATCCAATTATGGATGTCACTTCTTGGCCGCAGGTTGGAATCCCAATTGCCAATTTGAAGGATTGACTTCAGACCAATTGATCAAAGATCCACTTGATTGTCTTGGTCACATTGAAAATTTGTTGAGCTAATGAGGAAGCGACATGTTTGATAATTTGAGTGAAAAGTTTTCTACCGCCTTTAAACACCTTCAAGGGAAGGGAAAAATCTCTGAGAGCAATATTGAAGACGCTCTTAAAGAGGTACGAACAGCTCTTTTGGAAGCGGACGTCAATTTCAAAGTTGTTAAATCATTTATAGGTTCAGTCAAAGAAAAGGCACTCGGTGAAAAAGTTATCACTGGTGTTAATCCTGAAGAACAATTCATCAAAATTGTTCATGATGAACTCGCCCATGTGATGGGTGTTGAAAACGAAGAAGTAGACCTCGAAAGACCAGGTCCTGTTGCCGTTCTTGTTGTGGGTCTTAACGGACAAGGAAAAACAACATTCTCTGGTAAACTCTCACTTCACTTAAAAAAGAAAAAAAATAAAAAAGTTCTTCTTGTACCATGTGACACTTTCAGACCAGCCGCGAAGGATCAGTTGATTACATTGGCCAAAAGTATGGAAATGGATTGGTACGATTCTGATTTGGGAAAGAGACCAGAAGAGATTGCCAAAGAGGCCTTTGAGTACTCCAAGAAAGAAAAATATGACGTTGTGATCATCGATACCGCAGGTCGATTGCATGTTGATAATGAGTTGATGGGTGAGTTGGTCAACGTCAAGAAGGCCATGGAAAGTGTGAAACCTGAAGTCTTGATGGTTGCCGATGCCATGACTGGACAAGAAGCAGTCAATGTTGCCAAGACTTTCCACGATGCTATCGGACTCACAGGAATTGTTCTTTCAAAAATGGATTCCGATGCCAGAGGTGGTGCTGCCCTTTCTATCAGACACGTGACAGGGGTTCCGATCAAATATATTTCGACAGGCGAGAAGATGAAAGATCTTGAACTCTTTCATCCGGATCGATTGGCCGGGCGAATCCTCGATATGGGAGATGTTGTTTCTCTTGTAGAAAAAGCAGAAGAAGCGATTGATCAAAAAGAAGCTGAGAATATGATGAAGAACCTAGAGAAAGGTCGCTTCACTGTTGATGACTTCATGAAACAAATGAATATGATCTCTAAACTTGGTTCAATGAGTTCCATTTTGAAAATGATTCCAGGAATGGGTGGAGCTCTCAGAGAGATTGGGGATCTTTCTCCTGCTGAAAATGAAATGGATAAAATGAAAGTGATCATCAACTCCATGACCAAGCAAGAGCGCCAAGATTATAAAGTCATCAAAGAATCACGAATTAAAAGAATTGCAACTGGTTCTGGAAATACAGAAGCTGCAGTTAAAGACTTCCTTGCCAAATTCAGACAAATGGAAGGAATGATGAAGCAGATGTCGGCCATGTTTGGTGGCGGAATGCCCGGTATGCCCGGTATGCCCGGTATGCCAGGAATGCCAGGAATGCCTGGTGGCGCACAACCCGGATTCAGGGCCCCAAAAGGTGCTGGCAAGAAAAAGAAAAAAGGCAAAGGAAAGCGTGGCCCATGGGGCGGTGGATTCTTCTAGAGACTAGAGGGAATTTCCAAAACAATTAAGTATTTTAACTTTTACTATTGCACACTTCATTTTCACGAAGAGCTAAAATCTAGCAACCATCAGTTACACTCTAATTTCGATGAGTACTAAGTGTTTGTAAATACTCACTTTTAAGTACTGCTATTTGTGCGATGGCCCTAAAGGACTTAAGTTGACTATAAAAATTACGCATCGCGTTGAATTGGGGCTTGTTTTTCGTATAATGCCAGCAATCAAAGTTTAATGTTCGATACGGGAGCTGTTTATGTTGAAAATCCTTTTACCACTACTTATGTTGATGAGTTTTAGTGCCTTTGCTCAAGATACGAATCAAAGCTGTAGACAAGTTTACAATGATGGTTATGAGAAGCTTAGATCACTTGTTGTCGATTTCAATGAGGGCTACCTCGGAAAAGTTGGTTTTGCCTCTCAAGTCGTAGCGCTAGATACTGAGATTGCTGCAGTTCGAGGTGTTTGTCTTGTGGTTGAAGAGCCAAGAAACAAAGAATGCGTCAATGCTTATAAGAAGAGATACAAGGCCCTTCGTAAGGAAGTTAAGGTTTCTTCAGTGGTCCTTGGTGGTCAGACTGAAGTCAAAGAAGACATCCTAGAAAGCATTTCCAACGAATTTTCAAATATTTACTATCGCCTTAAGTGTGGAGATCTTTAAGATCTCCCACCTCTTTTCCGCCACTTAATCCGTTGACTTAGAGTCCCTTAAGGGTTAAAAAAGCACTTCAAATTATACGATAACCGTGAATGTTGTTAGGAGTTGTTCATGATCAAAATAAGATTGGCCCGTGGTGGTAGAGTTCACAAGCCTGTCTATACTATTGTTGTTGCTGATTCTCGTAAAGCGAGAGACGGTCGTTTTCTTGAAAAACTAGGACAGTACAGCCCAATGGGAAAAACTGAACTATCTGGTGTTAATGCTGAAAGAATTCAGTACTGGATGGGGAAGGGTGCTCTTCTTTCAGATACAGTGAGAACTGTACTTAAGAAAAATAACGTTACTCTAGGATAAGTCTCGAAAATTTAACGTTTTTTTGTGACATCCAAACGACTTTGAGTATAAACTTGAATACTCGAAGCCACAGTTAAAAGAGAGTAAAGTTATGAGCGAACTAAAAGATCTAATTCATTACGTAAGTAAGTCACTGGTTGATATGCCAGATTTAGTTGAAGTGAACGAGATTGTCGGTGAGCAAACAACAGTGATTGAACTCAAAGTTGATAAAACAGATTTGGGGAAAGTCATTGGTAAGCAAGGTCGTACGGCCAGAGCTCTTCGCACGATACTCAACGCTGCCTCAACTAAACTCAAGAAAAGATCAGTTCTTGAGATTATTGAATAAGAAGATTACTTGTTAATACATGTATCAATAAAAAGGCCTCCCAATGGGAGGCTTTTTTTTTCTATTTTTCTTCGATTTTCTTGTCTTCAGTCTTAGGAGAATCTGGCTCATTCATTCCCTTCTTGAACTGATTGATGGATTCGCCCATTGCTTTACCTAGAGCTGGAAGTTTTTTTCCTCCAAAAATGAGAAGAACACCAAAGACGATCAAAAGAATTTCACCGATACCTAGTCCCATGGTCTTCTCCTTAATAAATTCTCGATAGAGGAACTGTATACTTACCAGGAGCGTAGTTTACAAAGCGTTGCTCCTTAAGTTTTTTAAATGTTGCTGAGTTATTGGAGCAACTGGCAAATGGGTAAATCGCAATGCCTCCTCTCGGAGTGAATTCACCAATGACTTCTAAGTATTTTGGATTTATGAGTTTTTGAAGATCATCACAAATGGTTTGAACGCAGTCCTCATGAAAATCTCCATGATTTCGAAAGCTAAAGAGATAGAGCTTAAGTGACTTTGATTCGACCATTCTCTTGTCTGCAATATAGTTGATGTAAATTCGAGCGAAGTCCGGTTGACCAGTCTTAGGGCAAAGAGAAGTAAACTCAGTACAAAGGAATGTTGTCCAGGCCTCAGAATTAGGGTTTTTGTTATCGAAGGCCTCGAGTACATTTGGAGCGTATGTATCTGGGTAATCAGTTTTTGCTTCACCTAGGGCAAAATCCTTTAGCTCAGCGTCACTTCGTCCACTTTTTGACGAGGTCTTTTTTGCTTTTTTTCCAGAGGTTTTCTTCTTTGAGACGGCCATGGCCCTTATCCTTATTAAATAATTCTGCTATTTTATCAGCTCATTCGATCGCAAAACTACCAAAAGAGGATTCATTTTGTGAAGCGAAAAACCAAAGTTGTTCTGGTTCAGCTAGGCTCTCCTAAATCACCTGCCGTCAGCGACGTCAGAAAGTATTTAAAGGAGTTTCTTGGCGATCCTAGAGTGGTGGATATTAATCCTCTGGCGTGGAAATTGATTCTCAATTTGTTTGTTTTGCCATTTCGGCCAAAACGATCAGCTAAGGCCTATTCTCGCATATGGGAGGGAGATGGTTTTCCGCTGGTCCGGATCACTAAAGAGTTTGCTGTCGAAGTTCAAAAAAATCTTAACTCAGATGAAATTGAGGTGGAGAGTGCCTTTCTTCTTTCTGAACCAAGAGTCAGTGAAATTTGGGACAAATGGGAAAAAGAATTGGATGAGTCAGAGAACCCGGCCAGAGATCTTTTAGTTATCCCTATGTTTCCTCAGTATTCTGAAAGTACAATTGCCAGTGGTTTGGACGCTCTTGGAAAAGAGATTGAGGGAAGAGTCCGAATTCCTAATCTTAAAGTATTAACTGATTTTCACAAGTCCAAGGCCTTCATTGATAATTCAGTCAGGCAGATTCAAAATCATCTTAAAGAGTGGAAGGATGAAGGTAAAAACATAGATGACTTTGTGATTTCCTTTCATGGTATTCCAAAGCGAAGAGTGATTTATAAAAAAGATAGATATTATCAAGACTGTTATGAAACATTCAAATTGATCAAGGACCGAATCACCGAAATTGATTCAAGTCGAATTCACATGACGTTTCAGTCTCGCTTTGGATCAGAAGAATGGCTCACTCCATATACAGACGAGTTCGTTACTGAGCTCGTCGAAAATGGCCATAAGGAAGTCGCTGTCTACTGTCCAAGTTTTGTTGCCGATTGTTTGGAAACGATAGATGAAATTGGTGATGAACTTCAACATGAAGTTAAACCTATTGGTGGAAACATTCATTTTATTCCATGTCTCAATATAGATAAGCAATGGGCCAAGGATTTTGCCTCATTTATCGATACTCAAGTTAAAGGCAGTCTCGATCAAAAAGATGAAGTCGAATATCGACTTGAAAAAAAGGATTATGAAGAAATGGAACAACCAACGATGGAACAACCACCACTTTCTGACCATGCAAAATCAAGTTTGAAAATTGTTTTTCTAACATTGTTTTTGGATCTGGTTGGCTTTTCCATTATCTTTCCTCTTTTTCCTGCGTTAGCGAAGTATTATCTTGAAGTTGACTCACAGAATACCTTTCTACGATTTATTTTTGACAGCATCCATTCACTACTAGAAGTTTCTGGGAAGAATGATATGTCTTCGATTGTCCTTTTTGGAGGTGCATTGGGGGCCCTTTATTCATTCCTCCAATTTTTAGCGGCACCACTCTGGGGAGTTATTTCAGATAGAATAGGACGAAAGCCAGTACTGATTGTTTCTGTTACTGGACTTGCCTTGAGTTATCTGCTTTGGTTTTTCTCTGGTTCATTTACATTACTCATTCTCGCTCGATTTATCGGAGGGATTATGGGTGGAAATATTTCAACAGCAACTGCTGTCGTTGCCGATGTGACTCAAAAAGAAAATAGAGCGAAAGGAATGGCCTTTATTGGAATTGCCTTTGCTTTTGGATTCATCTTTGGACCAGCTATCGGTGGACTCTTGAGTATGATAGATTTGACCAAAATGTATCCATCTCTTGAGGCCTATGGAGTAAACCCATTTTCAATGCCAGCTGCACTTTCATTTGTTCTCGCTGTTTTTAATGTTTATTGGCTGGCAACGAAATTTAAAGAAACTCTTCCTCCTGAGAGAAGAGGGAATACAGAAACTGATCGTTCAATCAACCCTTTAGTTTTGTTCAAGCCACTGCCGTATCAAGGAGTGAACTTAACCAACTTTGGTCATTTCTTTTTTCTTATGGCCTTTTCTGGGATGGAGTTTACTTTGACCTTTTTAGCGGTAGAAAGACTTGGATATTCCTCAATGGACAATGCCTACATGTTTATCTTCATTGGTTTTGTGATCGCCATGATCCAAGGTGGGGTCGTCAGAAGAAGAGCTAGACAAGTAGGGGAAAAGAAGATGGCGATCATGGGACTAATTTCAATTATCCCTGGTCTACTTTTGATTTCCAATGCTGGAGGATCAGGGCAGTTGTATCTCGGGCTATTCTTTTTGGCCGTTGGATCAAGTATGGCCATTCCTTGTTTGACCTCTCTTGTTTCTCTCTACACTCCTGCTGAATATCAAGGTAAGAGCATTGGTATTTTTAGATCACTAGGAGCTCTCGCAAGAGTCGTTGGGCCAATTGCCGCTTCTCTTGTCTATTGGAGAATGGGTTCTGCCTATCCTTATTTGATTGGCTCAGCCTTCTTGATTTTACCTATCATCATGGTTGGTATGTTGC
>SBGE01000221.1 GCA_006226755.1 Deltaproteobacteria bacterium
TTTTTCGAAATATCATTATTGGATAACCAGGATTAATTAATGAAATTTGAATCATACGAGTCAACTAGTGCAGATACTTCTTTTACCTCAAGTGCTGAACAAGTATTGAGAAGTCCCGAATCTAAAAACGATGATTCTCAACTGAAAAACATTGGTCAGTATAACCAAGAACTTCAATCTATACTTCCAAAAGAAACTTTTAAACGTGACCCGTTAAGAGGTTCATGGATAATTATCAATTTTGCTGTAATGTACTTGCTCGGCATGTTGGTGATGAAAGAAGAAATGCCAATCTATGCAAAGATCTTACTAGGAATTGCCTTTGGTATTGTCTCCGCCCGAAATACTTTTCTTGCTCATGAAATTCTTCATGGAGCTATTTTTAAAAATAAAACATTAGAAAAAGTCACCGGCTTTTTGGGGTTCACTAATTGCATGATCTCACCAACTTATTGGTGTTTTTGGCATAACAAACTCCACCATGGAAATACTCAATTACTTTATAAAGATCCAGATGCTTTCCCTACCAGATCCGTTTGGAAGAAAAGTAAATTCATGCAGAGGGTTTTCAAACTTTCTCCAGGATCAGGTTATTTCAGAAGTATTTTTTATTTTTTCTATTGGTTTTCATTTCAGGCCTTCATCAATCAAGCATGGATGAGATTTGGAAACAAAATGTGGGCAAAACTGGACCATAAAAAAGTCACATTTGAATTTTCGCTACAAATTGCAATAGTCGGAACTTATCTGTACCTGATTGGACCTTCAAACTGGATTTACTTGGCAATCATTCCTTTTGCCGTTCAAAATTATACTTTAACCAGTTACATCTTCACGAATCATAATCTTTGCCCTTACACAAAGGTCAATGATGCTCTCGTTAACTCATTGACTGTAACGAATCATCCTATTCTTGAGTTTCTTCACATGAACTTTGGCTATCACACTGAACACCACATCTTTCCAAATATGCCGATGTCCAGTGCCAAAAAAGTGAATAAGGCCCTGAAGCTCCTTTATCCCGATAAGTTTCAAGAGATGCCGAAAGGCAGGGCCCTCAAACTACTTTATACAACTCCAAGAGTTTATAAGGATAGAACGACTCTAATTCATCCAGAGACAGGAAGAGAAGTAAATCTCCCAGTCAGGTAACTAAGTAACCTTAATCGTGTTAATTGGGACTTTTGAGTGAATCTCATAGAGATCGTTTCGCATATCAAAAAGCGGTCTCACACTTCCAATTTCTCTTTGAGAATGCAAAGTAGTTAAATCCAAGTCTGCAACGACTACTGTTTCAGTATTTGGATCTGCTTCACCTTCAAGAGAGTTTGTTGGAAAAGCAAAATCACTTGGAGTGATAATCGCGGCTTGACCATAATTAACGAGGTATGATTTCACACTTGGAAGATTTCCGACATTACCTGCTATAACAACATAGACATAATTTTCAATGGCCCTAGCAAAGGCACATCTTCTAACTCTGTTATAGGCTTTTCTTTCATCGGTACTGAAAGGAACGAAAATAATTTCCACACCGGCCAAAGTAAGAAGTCTAGATACTTCTGGGAATTCAATATCATAACAAACTTGGATAGCAATTTTTCCATATTGAGTATCAAAGACGTTTATTCCCTGACCTGCTTGGATATTAAAATCTCTTCTCTCACTTGGTGTAATATGAAGTTTATCTTGCTCATAAACTTTCCCCGAGGGTGAGAAGAGATGGGCCACGTTGAAAATTTCACCATCTCTTTTTACTGGATGGGAACCTCCAATAATAAACAGCTTCGACTCTTTAGCTTTTCTGATCAACAATTCTTTGTATTTATCTGTAAGTTCACTAAGTTTTTGAATTGCTTGCCTGTCATTTAAATTGGGATCGAACGTACTAAACAACTGTGCCGTAAAATACTCAGGAAGAAGAAGAAAATGTGAATGATATGTCTTTGCGGAATCGACAAAAAACTCCACACTCTGTTCAAAGTCGTTCCAAGAGTCGATCTTTTTCATTTCAAACTGGCCAGCACAGACTCGGACTCGACGAACGGCCTTTTTAAGAGCAGGAGAGCCAACCATATGCTTCTTTTTATCAAAATCTGGATTTTTGAGTTCAAGCCATGTGGCATAATTCATGGAAGATTTATCTCGAACAAAGTCTAATAATACTTTTTTAACTTTGTATCCGGCCTTTATATGGGCCTTCAATGCTGGATCATTCAACTTACCTTTGGACACCAACTCCACATATCTTTCAGCGGAATACTTTCCTGCATATTCTTTGTAACCAGGAATTCGTCCATGGGCCACCATGCGCTTCAAGTTAAATTTTTTAAGTAATTTAATTCGAGCTTCATAAAGGAGAGCGCTCAAACCCTGACGGCGATAATCTGGGTGAATTCCAATATCTGCACCATAGAGAGTGTCCCCTGAAATATTATGAGTGGTAAATGCCCCTCCTCCAGTAATTTCAGTATAGGTATAAGTCGCTTCATCATCATCTAACTTAACAATGATAGATGCAGCGTAGCCTACGATCTTCCCTCCAATTTCAACTAAGAATTGTCCCTCCGGAAATTTCTGTAACTGTAGTTTAAATATACGCTTTCCATAAAGATCAGAATCAGAATAATCCGAGTAAATCTCCGCGTGACATTTCACAAGTTGGTCAATGTCACTCTCTTTCCAGTTTCTAACTTTGGGTTTGAGCTGCTTTGATTTTTTATCAGATTTATTTTTCATATATTCCTAAATGATTGTTTGAGAGAATAAAAAATTATAACGAACACAGTAACCATTAGTCTTTAAATTGTGTGTCTAAGTTCTAGTCATCAGTTAGCTACCCTATCATCAACTCCATCTTAAGTAGCTGTTTTTACAATGATTTATTGGCGTCCCCTTTGCACTATAACTCTCATGCAAACTTTAAAAGTTTTATATCTATTCCTACTTTGCTTATCGTCCACGGCGATGGCAAGAGTCGATCAATTTTCAGATTTCAACCGCTCACTTAAAAACCTCTACCTGATGGATGTCTCTCATCTTGAGTCCATAGCAGACAATGTTCGATTGGCCACCCCCTCTCTTCTTCAGGAATGGGGAGTGTTAGGTAATGAGGTTGAGGCCCACTATAATGACTACCTCAATCTAGTCGTAATCAAGAAAGAATACGTCACAAATGGCAGAGTTAAAAATTATCAAGATTTTATCACACAAAAAGAAGCTTATTCTTTTTCAGTGTTTGCTTCCACTGCTTTTCATGAAATGACCCATGCAGATTTTGATATCTTCATCGAAGAAAATGATTCTGATTTTCATTTGTTTATTGATTACACTCTCAAGTCTTGGGTGAAGAAGAATTTTAAAAGTTTTTCTTCCAAGATCACGATGCATGAGATTTTAGGTTATACGGCATCAGAGATTATCATGATGCTTGAAAATGATCTCACGAACACCATGACGACATATGGATATAACTTTCATGCTTCAAAGTGCTTTAGTGAAAATGCTCTTAAAAATATAGCCAAAAAACTAAATCTAGAAAAAGACTTTAAATTTGAGAATAAAGGCGAAAACTCGAAGTACTATCTCAAATCCTCTCCATGGTCAGTCTATGTAAAAGGCAAAGAAGTCGACTTATTGAAAACACCTCTTCCAAAGAGTTATAAGTACACAATCTATGAATATTTCAGAAAGACTTACAAATTACCTAAAGACACTAATGAATTCATCCAGAAGTTGAACAACTCAAAACATTTAGAGAAAGTTCAACAATGCTATGAAAATATTCTTTAAAAGAAACTAAAAGAATTTACGTAAAAAACGCTGCCACCATGTCTGAGTTCGAGGATTGATTCTTAAAAAAGTGTCCTCACTCCCTTTGATTCGCTTGATCTTACCCATACTTTCCAATCGAGTCAGAACAATCTCCAATTGCTCCAGATCAAAATCTCCAAGTTGTTTAAGTTCATTGGCATCCATATCAAAGATCAATTGACCTTTTGTCATTGGTTCAAAAAATGAGAGTTGCGAAAGGACAAGTTCTTCTGGATCAATCATGCATTTTCTTTTTTGAGTAAACGATTAAATGATTCTGGAGTGATCCCCAAATAGGAAGCAATTTGATATTGAGGGATCTGATCTGCTAGTTCTCCGAAGCGTTCTTTGAAAAGTTTTAATCGCTCACTAGCAGGCAATTGCAGCAACATAAATTCTCTCTGCTCTTTTTCCATGAAATTCTCTTCGGCCATTTTTCTGGCAAAGACCTGCCAATCTGGAAAGTCTTCCATCATCTTTTCATAAAAAGAATATTGAAATGAAAGACACTTAAGATCAGTCACCGCCTGAATGAAATATCTAGAGGGAACACCTTCTAGAATCTCAGCGTATGGACCAATCACACCACCAGGTCCACGAAAAGTCTTAGTATACTCTCGGCCTTTTTCATCGAGACAATAATTTCTGGCCACCCCTTCCATCACGATGAAAATGACTCTCTTCTCACTTCCAGGTCGGACGAGAAAATCGGCCTTTTTAACGTCATGAAAGTCGAGTTTGGCTGCAAAAATATCCCAGGACTCCCTGGATATAGGAGCTCTTTTGCAAGCTAACTCATAGAAATCATACAGTTTTTCCATATCTTGACCTAGGTCAATTCAAGTGTCGATGTTTAGAAAATATAACTTTAACACAAGGTGACTATAAAGGAGAAGAACTATGCCTGTTAATATTTATGCGATTTTAGGGCCGCTCGTCCTCGCTCTAGTGGTAATTGAGTTTTGCTACTGCCTCTATAAGAAGAATGGTTATTATGATTTTCAAGACTCTATGAGTTCTCTTGGAACGGCCATCATCAATCAGTGTATGAATGTTCTTGTCGCCTTCATTATCATGAAAGGATTTACATGGTTACATGCTCATGCGGGATTCACTTCGTTCAAGCCAAGCATGACAACATATATTCTATGTTTTCTTGGTGTAGACTTTCTTTTCTACTGGTTTCATCGAATGGGACATTCAATCAACTTTCTGTGGGCGGCCCATATGCCTCACCACTCTACTGAAGAATTAAATTACGCTGTAGCCCTACGTGCTTCAGTCACTCAAAGGATTATGTCCTTTCTTTTTTACTGGCCGTTAGTTGTTGTTGGGTTTACACCGGTCATGGTGATCGAAGTCGTGGCCTTTCACTTGGTTCTTCAATTTGTTCCTCACACACGAGTCGTCCCAAAGATGCCTAAATGGATTGAAAGTTGGATGAACACTCCTTCCCACCACAGAGTTCACCATGGTCTCAACAGACAGTACCTTGATAAAAATTACGGTGGCTTTCTGATCATCTGGGATAAGTTGTTTGGAACTTGGGAAGAAGAAGTTGAAGAAGTTTTCTATGGAGTCACAAGGCCTACGAGGACTTGGGACCCAACTGCTATCAATATGCAATGGTGGAAATACTTATGGCAGGACGCAGTTAATACTCCACGACTCATTGATAAGATCAAAGTTTGGTTCATGCCGTTGGGATGGCGTCCACCAGGAGTTCCACCAAGAGAGCAAATGCCAATTTGGACAAAAGAAACTCAGGTAAAATTCCAAAGTACTCCCCTTAAAGGAAGTTACTTTTATATCTTTTTTCAACTCATTCTTGCTATGGGAATGATGTTCTTTATCATTGACGACAGATCACCTCTTGTCGTTTGGCAAAAAGTTTTAGGATCTCTGCTTCTTTATGCTCAAGCAACTTCTTGGAGCGGTTTGATGGAATCCAAGTCATGGATTTACAAGTTTGAATCAGTTCGAATTTTAATAACTGGAGCCTTTCTTTTTCCGATTTTCAACGCTTTGGGGTCTGAAACCTATACACTGCCGATGATTTCACTGTCACTGGCCTCACTAATATGGTTGTATATTTTAAAGACCACCAACCAGGAGAATGTACCAAGTGGAGTGGAGGCCTGAAATGTTGATAGCCATGGTATTGGGATTCCTTTTTTGGAGTCCCCTTGAATATGGTATCCACCGCTTCCTTGGACATCAGTGGACTTTTCGAAACAAGTTTCGAAAAGAACATCAAAAACACCACTACCTTAAGGATTACTTCGCCGGAACCGTAGATAAGGTTCTGGCGGCAGTTCCAATCATGATTGTTTTCTTCTTTATTGGAATCATTTTTGTCAGCTGGATGACGAGTCTTCTTTTCTCGTTTGCCTTCCTCGTTTCCTACCTTCTGTATGAGAAAGTACACAAGGATTTGCACGTGAAAGCACCAAAGACAAAGCTTGGGAAAATTCTAAGAAAACATCACTTCTACCATCATTTTATGGATCCTTCTGTTAATCATGGAGTCACTACTGTTTTTTGGGACATGGTCTTTGGAACTTATGTTGTTCCTGAGCAAGTGGATGTGCCCGAAAACTACAAGATGGAGTGGCTATCTGATGATAATCCAGACTATCGAATTGTGGCCAAAAGACCGGCTTAGAAGCAAAAAAAACGGATAGATAGAAGGAATTTTTTACAATTTAGTTGTTGGTAATCCTGATTCTGCTAGATTACCAACATGTCAAAAACATTCGGTTGTCTTTTTATCACTCTTCTCACTTTGATCAGCTTAAGATCAGAGGCAAAACCTCACATGGTGGCAGAAGTCGGACGCTTAAGTTGTTTGGAAAAAACCACTCCATCCAGCAAGTTCTTTAGTGATCTCTCCATAACACTTTCAAATGCTAATAAAACAGAACAATCATTTATTGCAGACACATTTGAAACGATCATTAGAATGACCAACCAACAGCAAGCAGAGAGATTACTAAGTGGATTAAAAATAAAGATACAAAATACTCTGGGAGATAGATCTTCAGGAGGATGTCTTCCTGCACATCAACTAGTTCGAAATGAAATTCATCTCGCAAGAAAATGTGAAAAAATTGGAGAGATCCCCTTCAGAGAAGGAATCTTCATACATGAGTTAGGCCATTTTATTGCGAATAAACTGAATCTATACAATAAATACCAGAATGAAGTCCTAAAAAGATGTAAGCTGACCAATTACATGTCCAAAAGCCGTGCAGGAAAAAAGCATAAGAATAGAAATGAAGAGTTTGCAGAAATCTTTGCAGCTTATCTTCTCTATGGAAAAGAGCTCAAATCTAAGTGCAAGCACTCTTATAAATAAAAAAAAAAAAGGCTTTTTCTAGGTACAGATTCAAGCTGTCTCTAGATCAGGGAACTATCCAAATAGGAGAGCTCAAAAGAATATCTCCATCTTTTTGAGTGGCAACCACGTAGAAATAATCGCCAACAACTCCATTAACCTTAAAATTGAAATCCTGATTTCCAGATAGTTTGAGTTCTGAAATCATTTTCGCATTCTTAACCAATTTCACATGATCAAATTCTTCTCCATCTTTGTCGAAGAATTGAACTTTCCCGGCATAAGTCCCAGGAGAGAGCCTAGATCCCATTTCAGCTCCATTCATTCTAAAGCTAATGGCAGCATTTTTGTCTTCTGTGGCAAAAGTTCTTCTCGCAAAATATGAATTGATGATCTCTTGTCTGGTAAGTTCAGTAGACCATACACCCACTCTCCAATCATTTCTTAGACCCCAATCCGCATCGTGATTGTCTTGACCACCTACGGCCCCAACATACCAACCATTAGAAATGGCATTTTCGAGGAAGTTCAATCCTTCTCTAAAGCTCCCTCTGGTTTCTAGATAGGACTTCAAACGGTCATTCTTATTCCACATCTCGATACCAACAACGTTCTCAAGAGCTGCATTGTAGACTTTCAGTTTGGTAAATTCATAAGGCCAGTATTTACGATTGATTCGACCTGGATGATTGAAACGACCAAAGGCCCAATCTTTTTTCCCAAGCCATCTCATCAAAGAGCCCATCGTTGGTTTGATGATTGCTGAAGTATATTTTTCAGTATTCACAACATTGAAATGTCCAAGAATTGGGTGAGACCATTCAAAACCATATAATGCGGCAAATTTATGGTCTTTATTGAAGGCATTAGCGATGGACATTAGCTTCTTATACTTTTTACTCCATGGCCAAAAATGCAAGAGCTCGGAGTGATCTGTTACAGCGAAGAAATCCAATTTGGCTTCATCTCTTGCCATTTTATAGGCACTGATCGCTTCTCCTCTACCATCTGAAAACTCTGTATGAGCATGAAGATAACCATAATAAACATTAAATCTTCCGGTGTGAGAGACTTGCCCCAGAAACTTTCTTTCTTCTTCTTTTTCGACTGGAGCTTCATACTTTGGGTATACCCCTTTTAAAGGTTTGGCATTCAAGTTTAGTCTCTCAAGAAGAACTACATTTTTTTGAACGTCTTCCCAGGTAAGAGAATCTGTATTTTCCCTAAGGACTACTAACTGTTCAATAAAGTGAGAGCGATCAATTGGATGCTCTAATTCATGACCGCTCAAAAGTAATGTTCCAAGCTTCAACTCTTCAGGGCTTGGATTACGATCTAGAATTTGCTGATACATGCTGATGACAAATTCTTCATCTGTAAGTTCAACTTTAGTTGAATCGATCTTCTTCAAAACCTTTTCAACTCTTTCTTGAAGAGCTTTTTTATCAAACTGAGCAAAGGCGTTTGAAAAACCAATAAGAGTGAAAGCAATTATGACTAATCGATATAAAAAATTCATGTGTTCTCCGTTACTAAAATGCTAGCAACAACGAGAATCAAAGACTAGTTTAGAATGCATTTGAAGCATCGTTCGCCTTGCGCAAAAACCAAGCAAAAAAGGCAGCTATTTATCTTTTGCTTCGTCATCTACATAGATAATGGGTCGAATTTCTGGGCCTTTATTGGGTCTGACTCCAATAATTCTCATGAAGTGCTGCTTGCTGCTTTTTCTAAAAGACTTCCAATCTATTAAAAAGATTAGAATGATAGGTGAAAATCGAATGATAGTAGAAAGGTAAAACAGCTCTTTATAAGTCTCTATTGCTGGACTTTTTCCTAGAAGAAAAGAGCCAAAGACAACACCAACAACAGAGCAAATTCCGATAACAAAATTAGTCCACAGAAGAACTCTTGATCTTTCATCAGATTCGAAATCTTCAATTTGTCTGAAAAGCACAGCATATTCAAACCCTCCCCAACCTATTCCTGAGAGGAGTTGGGAGAAGATCAACCAATACAAACTCGGTTCGAATGACCAAGTTAAAGGTAACAAAGATACAATAACGATGTTTACGATCAAACTTTTTTGGATGCCAAAGGTATGGAGCATTTTTTCACTATATCTAAAAAATAAGGCACGACTGATAAAAGGAGCAATGATCGCCAAGGAATAATCAAGATATGAGTATTTCATTTGAACGATAAAAAAGGAGGTAAAATAAGGAGCCCCAATTGCGACTCCCAAACGAAATATTCCAACGACTAAAATTAAACTGGATACATTTTTATCCAAAATCCATTTTCTGAAGCATTCAATACTTCCAGCCGACTTAACGACAATTGATTTTTCTTCTTCTGGATGAAGCATCAATGAAAAGGCAGAGAAAAGTCGTGCTATTCCTGCGATAAAAAAGAGAATATTAAAGCTTTTGATATCCCCATTTCCAACATTTATAAAATGTCCTGCTCCAACTAAGGTCGCTATCAAAACCAATTGATTCACCATTCCTCTTTTAGCAAAAAAGTCTGGTAATTTTTTAGAGGGAATGATTGAAACCAGCCAAGCATTCCAAAAAGGACCGGAAGCCATTCCAAAGAACCAATAGGCAATCAAGATAACGATCAGCCCTTCTTTTGCCCATGGGATATCGTTTGGTTGAAGGATGAGGGAAAAAAGACAAAGGGCCTGCATAAAGGCGCAGAAAACAACAATGTTTTTTCTAGTTCTAAACCTTGAAAATATTTTGGTAGAGAAGATCTGAATGATGGATGCAAGTCCAAAGGGAACTACGCCAACCAGACCTGAATAACGTTCAGAAAACCCAAAAGAGAGAGAGAAGGCACTGATATATGTCTCCCCCAATCCGATCATGATCGACCAGAAGAAGACATCCACGATGCTAAGAATTAAAACATTAAACTTTGTTTTTCCCACTGTACTTTATACTGTCGACGAAAAAGAGTGATGTTGCAAATGGAGAGAAAAGGATAAAAAAGGGCCACATTGACTGCGGCTCGTCATCATTTTATTATTCAATTAATGAGCATGTCCAAGACTGACTTTTAATTCACAAAATATGTGGGATTAAAAAAGGATGTATTTGTCCGAAATCTCTTTTAGGTTCTTATAAGAATGTTTATCGCATTCATTACCAAGTTTTTTGCCATTATCAGAACTTAAGTACCCCAATAGTCTTCTGGAATCTTTATCGTTTACATCTGAAAAACTCTCATACTCACGACTCAGTTTGACTACTTTTTCGATGCCTAAAACAACGCACTTACAGTACATGATGTTGGCGAGCTCTACCCCCACTTTATTGACAGGAGGAAGATCTTTAAAGCGTGGATCTTTTTTGGCGGGAGAATGTTCAGTTAAATCGAGATAACAGGCGTTCATATATTCTGTTTTGAATTTCGTAGACCAGGTGCTTGCAAAAGAAGCTTGAGAGAAAAGCAAGATGATCAGAAATTTCATAAGACCTCATAAAAAAGGCCGAATAAATCGGCCTGTTTGAAATGCAAGTCACCTCGAAGCTATGAAATTTGTTAATTGAAATGACTTACCTTTCTATTTTACCAGTAAAAATTTAAAAATTACAAGATAGGGACAAGTCTAGGCAAGTTCGATACCTCTATCTAAGCTTTTTTACAGATTGAAA
>SBGE01000140.1 GCA_006226755.1 Deltaproteobacteria bacterium
AACTCTAGTGTTTGATGTTGAACTATTTAGCGTCAATAGCCCGGAAGCACCAAAAGCTCCAGAAAAGAAAAAATAATCAAGCTTAAAAGTCTGATATAGGAAAAGACCTCCCTTTGTGGAGGTCTTTTTTTTACCCTCTTAATCGTTATTTCTTTTATTCCGAATGGTTAGATATGAAATATTGGTTCATCTTCTACCTTTTCATTTTAGGAACGACATCTGTTTTAGCACAGGTTGGTGAAAATGATGAGCGCGATCAAGCTCCAGATGAAGTGGTACTTACAAAGAAAGGTAAAGTTAAAAAGCGAAAGATGAATCGCGCCAGACTTCTTGTTGATCATTTTGCGGCCAATTATGCAACGGAAGTTGAAGAGACCATTTTCAAATTCAATAATCAGAGAACCAGTGCCAAGAAAATTGTTGAGATGATTATTCCCAAGGATGAGCGGGAAATCATGAACAATATTCTCAAGGCCAATGGTGTTAAAAGTTTTCCAGAGATTCAATACAAAGAGGGGCGCTATTACTTCAATTCAGAAAAACGTGTCCTTCATTTTAATACTCTCGATGCTTTTCAAAGGCAGTTCTGGGTTGGTAAACAGAAGTTTTCTTATAGTGGAATGCACGACATTAGAGAGTTGGTGATTCGTTTTGAACGTTTTTTACGTAAGAACAAATTTAAAGAAACGAGTTTTTTAAATTATTTTATTGATGACGCTCATGCTGATTTCTTTTGCGATAAATTTTGCTTAAGTGGTGTTGTCATTGGAGCGGCCGTTGCCGGTGGTATGTATCCCGTAAAAAACACCCGAGAGATTCCTGAGATTAGAAAAGAAGTCAGGGCCATGGGTCTCATGAAAAAACAGGTTCATGGGAGAGTGCTGAAGTGTCAGGGCGATTTAAAAAAGAATCTACCTGAGGTTTTGGATAAGACTCAAATCGAAAACATTGCACCCGGAGCTTTCACCAGTTTTGGAATTATAGTGCAACTTTTGACAAACAAATACGAAAGTGAAGAAGAAAAACTTGGAAATTTCATTTATAAGCAAGTAACAGAAAAGAAGCCTGGAAATTGTGAGGACTTTAGTGAGTTTATGACTGACTCTTTAAAAGATGTCAAAAACTCAAAAGGAATCAAGAAAGTAATGGGTGGAGTCTGTATGGAACATCGTGAAATGGTTTCATGCCTCACTCAGTTTGCAGGATTTTTCAAATCATACCAGGGCGGACGTTATTTTGGTAAACAGCCTGAGGCCTTTGGTGTGCCTCTTCAATAATGAAACCAGAGTAGTTCAACTAGCCAGGAAAAAAACATCCAGATGGGCAGGTAATCAAGTCTGATAAGATTATGAATGGCAAAACGACCTTCATAATGCCATGGAACTTTTCCTGTTATTTTTCGGATGATCCAGCCTGTGATGTATTCAACAACAAATATCAAAAGAGCATAGAGAAAGAGTCTGAAAACAATGTTGTAAGGTTGTAGAGGTGGGATAACTCTAGGTCCAAAGAAGGCAATACTTCCATAAATAGGTATCATCCATATATAGCTTTTCCCAGTCAGTGACCAATCCAGTTTTTCTTTTTTTTGAAAGCGTGAGACGTTATCGCCAATAGAAGTAAAGACAATCTCTGCCGTGACTCCAAAAGTTGCGAATTTAATAAATGTAATGAGTGTTTCCATGAAAGGCTTTTAGCAAAAAAAAAGGGCCTCAAAAAGAGGCCCTTCGTAAAGCTTATGTAAAACCAATTGGTCTTAGTTAGCAGGCTTGTACCAGCAAAGTGGTCTGATACCATCAGTATCTTGATCAACTCTGTTACAAACACCTTGGTTAGCGTCAGTGTCTGAAACATCTGAGTAGTGATCTTTCTCACATAGTGCACCTTGGAAATAAGTATCAAGTCTACACTGTGGAGCTGGGTGGTTATCATCAGTTTGAGCAACTACAGCTGGATCTGGAGTATCAAACTTAAGTGGAGCATCAAGTCTTCTTAGTGCTCTGAATAGGTTACCAAGTGAAAGACCAGCAAGGGCTCCTCTTTGGCACATTGCGATGTCGCTAGCATTAGTGAAGTTAGCTTCACATTTTTCTGTTACGAAAGTAGGAACATTTGCATTGGCCATCATAGTGATGTTGTCATCTTTTTCCATATATTTTCTTAGACATTTCATCGTCCCAAAGTAGTCAGCTTGACCTTCGTTTGACGCCCATGATGATGACCACCATGACTTTTTCTTAGGAAGACCACCTAGGTGGTGACCAACTTCGTGACAAACAACTAGAGCAAATCCGTCTACAGTGATTGTTTCGTGACGGGCAAGACCACCAAACATTGAGACTTTCCAAGTGTTTCCTACTTGTTGAGCGTAAGCGTTAACTGTTCCATCGTCCCAGTTTCTTACAACTTCAAGTGTTTTACCTTTTGCAGCTACGATTGGTTGGTAGATACCTTCAACCTTGTCGATTGCTGAATCGAATTGTTCTTTTGTGATTCCACCGGCGTTTTTAGCACCAACTGGGATGTTAAGATCGTTTTTTTCTACGATTCCACTCTCTCCATGGATATCGCATGCAATTGAGCTACCTACTGAAGCCAGGGCGACCATCGTGGCCACTAGAATTCCTTTTCTCATACCTTTCCTCCTTGAACCTATTTCCTCGTTAGAACTTCGTTTGTTCTTTGATTTTTGTGTTAACATTTTTTCGTTTGTATCAAGGCATTGGCTATAAAAAAGTCTACTGACATGGCCCGTGTAAGTTTTTATAAAATTAACCAACTAGAATGGTCGGGAAATGAAGGGTCTAACTATGTATAAACTTGTATTTTTCACACCTTGTGAGGTTGCGCAACAGGTCGCAAATGCTGCTTTTGACGCAGGTGCTGGTAAGATTGGAGACTATGATAAGTGCTGTTTTATCTCAGAAGGTATGGGTCAATTTCGTCCTTTGGAGGGGAGTAATCCCCATATTGGGCAACAAAATCAGATTGAGTTTGTAAAAGAGTCACGAGTAGAGATGGTTTGTGAAGATCATTTGATCAAGGACGCTGTAGCAGCGATGAAAAAGGCCCATCCATACGAAACACCAGCTTATGATGTCATAAAATTAGAAGATATTTAAAAGTTACTTTTTATGAATTGCTAATTTTAGCTGCGATACTTATATTGCCTAATGGTTAAAATCATTAAGAGAATAGTTTTTATTGTTTTGTTTTCACAATTCTCTGTTTTTGCAACTACCGAAAGTCCTTATAAAATTATTGATAAAACACACGAAGATGAGTGGTTACCTGTAACTTACGTTATCAATGGAACATTTGATGTCACTCAAAATCAGAACTGGTTTTCCCAGCGTCACTTTAGATCAAAATCCTCAGAACTGATCAAAAGAATTCGAAATCCTCATAAAAGTGTCAAGAATGACGGAGGATATGGAAAGTTATTCAAAGATGAATTCATGTCCGGAAGAGTTGCCCCAAATATTTTTCTCCACACTTTAGGAGGAGCATATGATGTGGCCTGGCTTGATGAATATTATAGAAAGCATGAGTATCCCACACCATTTCTTGTCAGTGTGATCACATCCTATGTTGCTAGACTTGGGAATGAAGTTTTGGAAACTTCTTATCATGAAATCACAAGTCATGATCATATTGCGGATCTCTTCTTTTTTGATGTGTTGGGAGTTTATCTAGGTTCGAATTCTGCTGCTGTTGATTTCATGGTTGATGACCTTGGGATGAAGGCCTGGCATTTTCAACCGGTATGGGATTTGGAGGCTGAGGATTTTTTCAATGCCGGTTTGAACTATATTGTAAGGCCTAAGGCACTGGAGATAAATGGATGTATTCGCCCTTTAGTTTTTCTTGGTATGCAAAATCTTTTTGGTGCGAGCTTAACTTGTACTGGTAAAAGAACAATATCAGCTGCAAGTGGATTTTTCTTCACTGATCCATTGGCTCAGAAAGGTAAACTTGTTACGGGTCTTTTTTATGAACGAGACGAGGATTTGGCGGCCTCTCTTTTCATTAATGGTAGCGATAATCTGAGATATCGACTTAATCTTCATCCTGGCACTTTGGATGAATTTATAAATCCAAAATGGAAGTTGGGTGTCTTTATTGGCCAAACATATCAAGATAATTTTTCAATAGGTCTTAATGTCACGGCACCTGTTGGTCTAGGACATACTTGGCTATAATCACTATAGAAGTATGAACTCAAAGGTAATATTTACATTTTATTGAGTTCTTTCAAAATGTAGGGTCGAATATTTTTTACGATTTTATAGGATCTCATGGCCTCTCTGATTCTACCTTCTGTTACATAGATGGCGTAATAGCGATTTTTCTTGTCGATCCATGGATAAAAACCGAAGGCACCACCAGATGAGTTGATTTCGTTACCTTCGTACCAATTTCCTAGGGCATAATGGGGATTATCTCCACTGGATTCATATGGAGTTTTGTATACTTTGAAGTCATTTGAAGGGAAGTGATCCTTGTTTAACTCAGTAATCATTTGTTTTGAAAAAAATTGTTTTCCATTGAATTTCCCGTTATCTACTAATGTTTGAAGAAAATCTAGATATGTTTTTGGTTGAAGAACCAGACCACCTGCGATGAGAGGGTTTTGAGACCCTCTTCGTTTTTTGGGAGAGGCATAGTATGAAACTTCAGGGTTATTGATAGTATAGAATGTTTTAAAATTTTCTTGAAAAATCTGATTCCATTCTTTTTTTTCAATTAGCTCAATGACATACCCCGCAACGGCCATGTGCATTTGATTATACTCAAAACCTGGAGAGCTTCTAAACTCTGCACTTGTCATGATTTTTTCACTACATTTTTTTGTATTCATCCATTTAAAAGGAGAATACGTACACTTATTGTTTTCAACTATACTTGATTGAAAACTTAAAAATTTTCTGAAAGTTAAATCAGGAATTTTTGGATGAATTTTCTTTAAAATAGGAGTAGGAATATATTTTTTTATAGGAGAATCGAGTGAGATACTATTTTTTTCCAATACTTTGAGCATTAAAGCTGCAGAAATCCATTTCGTTGATGAGGCAATTGGAATGGGAGTTTCCAAATCCATCTTACCCACTTTTACATTTAAAATTTCTTTGTGATTAAAATCTCGAACAATAAGGAGGGCATCTGTCACACCTTCTTTTGTGATTTCATGAGCGATTTTGATTCTCATGGGTGGCTTCATAGATCTGGCATCAGCCGAAGTGAATGAAATAATGGATAGGATTATAAGAAGCAAATGGAGTTTCATCTTTATATGTCCTTATTATTGATTTTCTTATTCTCGCTTCGCGTTCAACAAAGCGCAAGGTGCAATTTGTATCTTTAACTCGGGACGCAATGTCTCCAAAGTTCGTTTTTGACTCCAGAAATCAGTTTGAATATTTGGCACAAGAGTTGCTTGATGGTTTTTGTCTTTGAAAATTGGCAAACAAAAAACGAACTAGGGGAGAGTTATGAAACTTAGAAAATTTATTGCCGCATCTTTTTTATTGTCTTCGAGTCTATTTGCTCAAGATAGTCATCCCGGTCGAGTCATTGTTGATACCGGTGATCTTAGAATTGATAGAAGAGATATTCGAATCAATCCTGTTGCCTTTAAAAAAGGTTATAGCTTCCACTATATTGCAGATCTTCCAAGTGGAGCCCAACCACGTTCAGCAACTGAATTAATGCAAGCAGAATTTGGTAATCAGGTAATTGTCACAAAACATAATGGCAATCAGACAAGTCTCTACCAAGTGACAAACCAAGAGTCTGTACCTGAGCTGATGGAATCTCTTAGATTTCCAAATTTTAAAAAATGTGCAGTGACTCCTGATCCAACGACATCAGTCTTCGATACACCAAATTATACATCAGCTGGACGTAATGCATTTCCTGCAGGTGTGGATGGATCATGGAATGGTTCGAGTGGTGGTGGTTGTGGAACTTGGGCCACTATGATGTGTAATAGAATCTTGGGAAAAACGAATTCAGGAACAGCTCCTTCTCGAAATGAATGGAATGATGTCGCCGGTGGTATCGGTCAAAATACAAGCGGTGGTTCAACTATTTCTGGAAGAGCGAAATATTATGAGGGTGCCGGTTACTGTTCTAGTTTTGAAATATTCGAAGGAACAACTGCGTCGTATAAAAAAATGGCAAAGCATATAAAAGATGGATGTGATCTCAAACTCTCTTTCTGGAAAAAGAATCCGAATGGAACTCTTACCAATGGTCACGTAGAAGTTGTTACGGGCGTCAACTTCACCAGAAGAGGAGTAGGTTCAGCGACAACAAATTCATGGGGTAAACCTGCAACAGTTAGTGGTGGTAATAATGGAGGATTTTCTCACTCTGAAGACAGAGTGGGAGGGAACTTCAATCCTGGCGGAAATTGGCCGGCCAATTCTACAGTTGTGGCCATGGAATACGTTTGTAAGTGTTCAACCTTGCAGAGTCTAGCGAAACTACTTGGTTTGAGATAAGTTCAATCCCCGGGGGGCCGCTTATGGCGGCCCTTCTTATATACATTTAATGGGGCTTTGTTGTTTAACATATGCTTCCATACTTTCCCAGAAATAGACATTGTGTGATTTGAAACCTGGAAAAATCTTTTGTACAAAACTACCAACCATTTTTTGTAATACAAATCCAATTTCATTTGGGAAGGCCACTGAATAGCGAGCACGTTTATTCATATCATTTCCACCAACTTTAAATTTATAAGGGATCTTCTTTCCGCCGATCGCAGGAATCCAGCGAGGAACAGTGTGGGTTTTCCATGTGACACCATCTATATCAAAACCAACTTGGTCTTTAAGATTAATCATGGCCATGATGAATACTTTTAAAAATGAACCTTTTGCATTAAAACTTGCGATTTTCCAACCAGGCTCATTGTAATTGCTAAAATGAGGGTAGTTGTCTACTAAATCCCCGTAAGTCACTTTTCCTGGTTTTTTCACCACGCCTTGAAAGAAGGCCAAGTGAATTCCAACTTGAGATCCTGTATATTTCCTGGAAATCCTCGCCATGTGTTTGCCCCAACAAGAATTTTTAATAACAGCATTTCCATTTTCATATCCGGTAAGTTTTATTTTTGATTCACCTACAACTTCATCCCATTTCCCGTTAAAAAGTTCGTCTCTTTTATCAATTGCTTCAGCGACAAACTGTTTAACATCATGATCTTCTTCAATTCCTTTATGAACATCATGAAGCTTATATTTCACAACATTCACTTTGCCATTCTCAACATTCAAGATCAAACTTCCAACTGCAAGACCATGGGCTCCTGCTTGTACAATTGGTATATTTCTACCTTTAGGGTTCGATTGATATACAATTTGTTCTAAGCGATCATGGCTATGACCTCCAATAATGACATCAAGTCCTTCGACTTTTTCAGCTAGCTTCATATCTTTTTTCACGCCTAGATGGGTTAAGGCCACTACCAGATCTGCGCCCATTTCTTTGGCATATGTGACTTCTTCTTTTGCTACTTTATTTGGGGGAGCAATAAAGCTTGGAAGTATAGTGTATTGAAAATGAGCTTCTGGAGTAGAGAGTCCTATAACTGAAATCTTAGTTCCTTCTACATCAAGGAAGACTTGGTTTTTCACCATATTGTTGCTTCCTTTGAATTGGACCATGTTGGCAGATACAATTTGAGTAGGTTTGTAAAATCCTTCACCTGCTTTCTTAATTTGTTCATTAAGAATATCTACGCCCAACATATGATCATGGTTACCAATGACCGCAACATCAACTCCAAGATAGTTAAGTGATTTAAAGGAGCTGACTCCTTTATCAACCATGAAAAAAGATGTTCCTTCGCCAAAATCCCCACCATCAAGTACTATTGATGGGATTCCATCTCTTCTTGATTTTTCTTTTAATTGATCAATCAATGTTTTTACTTTGGCGTATCCTCCTCGGCCATCATCATGACCAGTAAAATAGGAATGAAGATCGTTGATGTGGATGATTTGTATGAGTTTACTTTCTACAGAAAAAGATAGAATAAGGACGACAATCCCTGTCAGATACTTCATGGCAACTCCCTTTGCTCATGTTTATTCCCGGTCGCCGAACCGGTTTGTATTTGTTATCGCAAGGCCTGTGCCATATTAAAATTAACTAAATTGTTGAAATTAAGTAGGTCAATTGGAGTCAAATGGGAACTGGTGTCAGCTCAATGGTTTTTGAAAGACCCTGAATTGAATGGGGGAATAGTTTCCAATTCCTACAGGAAGCGCCTGATTGAAGAACTTGGCAAACTGGGTATGCGTGACTTTTGCGCCATCTGGCCTAATCGCTGGATGGAGGACTCTGGTTACATAAAAGTGAGTGGAGAGATAATTTGAAGGATGAACACCTTGTATTTCTTCGAAGCCTATTTTCTTCATGGACTTTATCCCAGATTCAGAAAGATAGACATTATGTTTTGAAATTGGGATTTCATCTAAAAGAAATTCTTTTCGGGCCATATTCATTAAAGTCCAAGACTCTTTAAAGGATTCACTCATCAGATAGAATCCACCAGGTCTTAAATGTTTGTAGATATTTTGAAAGGCCAACGCCTGTTGTTTCCAAGAAAGAAGATTAATGATGGTTCTTTCTGTAACAATAAGATCGAATTGCTCTTCAAAAGGAAGTGGTTCTCGAGCATCACCGTTGTAAACGACGCAATTTGGAAGTTTACGTTCTTGGGCTATTGTGAAAAGTTCAGGCGTAAACTCGAGTCCAGTAAGCTTGATACTTGGAAAATTTTCTGAGATTGTTTTTAGAAGAAAACCATTACCACAGCCAATATCTAAGAGAGTTGGATTTTCATTTTTGGATTGGTTCAAAATATCTTTAATTTGATCTACAAAGAAAATCATTTCAGCATCGCGAATGACTTGATCTTTTATGGTTGATAAACCATTCTCGCCATAGCTCTCAGCAATTCGTTTATAATGATTTTTAATGTATGTATCATTGACCATCTATTATCCAAAAATAATTTCGTGGTCATCCTTTTTAAAGTCTTGAATCGTATAAAGATTGGACTCACAAAAACGTTGTGCCACTTTTAGACTTCGGTCAGTTTTGCTCTCGTTCGCATGCTCAAGTAACAAAATAGCTGACATGACATTGCCGATGCTGAAAGCAAATTCTCTGGCCTTGGCCTCTACTTCTTCGCGTGGCATTTTTGCCATGGCCACGGCGTGTTGGCAAAGCTTTTCAAAGGCCAGCTGAACTTTTTGTTTGGAATCTTTCAGCTTTATGTTTTCAAGTTTTGCAAGCTTTTCATTCACTTCATCTGCGAAATGTCTGAAGGCATCCTCTTTGGCAATAGATCTTAAAACATCTAAAGAGAGAACATTGGTAGTCCCTTCCCAAATCGTGAGAGTTTGGTTGTCTCTTAGCCATTTAGGAATTCCTGTGTCTTCTACATAGCCAGCACCTCCAAATGACTCGACCAATTCACTGGTCGCTATCATATTGTTTTTTGCAGTGTAGAGTTTGGCAATGGGGGTGAAAAAGCGAAGAAGTTTAAATACTCTTTCTTTATCTGTCTCAGAACTTGGAACTTCATCTTTTCCTAGGAGCTCAGCTACATACATGGCAAGATGAAAACTGGCTTGATATTGAACTTCTAAATGAGCAAGATTTTTCAAATGCAAAGGTTGCTTATCCAAAGTATTTCCAAAGGCGGATCTTTTCTTGGCATAGTCTCTGGCCAGATCCATCAGTCTCTTCCAAGCTCCTATTGTGGTGCAAGCATTATAAATTCTTGTGACATTGAAGAGCGTTGCAATGGTTTTCACTCCAGAGCCAATTTCTCCCACAAGTTTTGCTGGTACTCCTTTGAGCTGAAGTTCTGCAGTCGGTAGGGCCTTGGTTCCAAGTTTGTCTTTAAGCCTTTGGATTTCTATATTTTGAAGCTTTCCTTCACTGTCTCTGAGTTCCAAGTAAAAAAGAGAAAGTCCACGACTTCCTTCAATTGTTTCTCCATTTTCATCTTCAATTCTTGCAAGTGTCATTGCCATTTGCGAAGTCGTTGCAGAGGTAAACCATTTCACACCGTAGAGTCTGTATTGCCCATTTTCCAGACGTGCTACTGTTTCTGTATTTGAGACATCTGATCCCCCTGTTTTTTCAGTCATCCATTGTCCTGAAGTCCAAAATTGAGAAGGATTCCTTGTGGTCAAATGAACAAAAGCTCCAGTTTTTAATTCTTCATCACCATATTCCTCAATCAGTTTTGCAGCTCCATCAGTCATAGCAAGAGGACAGGAATAATAGGCGCTAGAAGGGTGAAATAGAAAAATTTTCGCGAATTGGATAAGCCTACTGTACTCACCAAATTTTCTTTCATAACCGATGGCCACAATACCTTCTTCAGCTGAGACTTTATCAAGCTCTTTCCAACCATTAGAGGTGACGATCTCATCAATTCTTCGCCCCCATGGATCATGTGAGACAAGATAGGGAGGATTTGATTCAGCATCATTTGAAAAGGCCAACACATCACTTACTAAACGATTTCCAAATTTTTTAAAATCTTCTTCCACAGTTTTTAACATATCTGTTGGTAGCTTTCTCGATAATAGCTCTTTTAGAATTGGATCGAGTTCATAGGTATTGGAAAGCTCAGGTCCTGTTTGAAAAAAGTCACTCATATCTATTCCTTAAGTCAAAAGATCTTTAAAATTTTACCTTGGGATGGAGAGAAATAAAAACTTACTATCTATTCCGCCTCTTTTGGTCAGGAACTGGGC
>SBGE01000192.1 GCA_006226755.1 Deltaproteobacteria bacterium
GATGAATTAATAATACTTCCTCTTTTTAGTAGAAATGAAAGCCTCCTGACTTCACTTTCTACTTCTTGCACTAAAGATTGATCATCTACCAGTAGAATAGCAGAAGAGTCTGGTCCATGCTCCAGTTGGGCGAGAAGATCAGCTGCGATAAAGGTAGGATTAGCTTTTTTATCTGCTATGATAAGAACTTCGCTTGGGCCAGCATCCATATCAGTATCAGCACCTTTTGAGTTATTACGAACAAACGCCTTTGCTCTATCCACATATTGGTTACCAGGTCCAAAAATCTTTTCTACCGCCGGTATAGATTCTGTACCGAAGCCTAGAGCCGCTATACCTTGAGCACCACCTATGCAATAGGCTTCGTTAATTCCGCATAATTTAAAAGCTGCTAACAAAATAGGATTTACAGAATCCATAGATTTTGCTGGAGTAATAGCGACGATCTCTTTGACACCTGCTATCCTGGCGGGAATAGCAAGCATTAGAACTGTTGAGACGAGAGGTGCAGTTCCACCTGGAATATAAAGACCTACCCTCTTAAGTGGCTTCCAACTGGTTCCTAGCTCAACTCCCTGTTGATTAATTGTTTTTTCGTTTTTCGGTAACTGAAGCGAATGGAATTTTTCAATGTTATCCTTTGCCATCATCAAGGCATTTAATTCTTCTCTAGAGAGCTTTTCAACGGCGTCAGAAATGAGCTGTTCATCAATTCGAAACTGACTTCCTTGAAAACAATCATATTTTTTGGCGTACTCACTAACTGCAAGATCTCCCCTTTTGAGCACATCTAAACATATTTTTTCAACAGACTCAGACACTTCAGCTGAATTTAAGGGACGTCTGCAAAAATCTTGAGTATTACTATTTCTTAAATCAAACTTGTTCATTCTAACACCTTTTCTATGGGTGTGACCAAAATGGAACTTGCACCACTCGCTTTGAGCTTCTCGATAGTTGACCACATATTTTTGGATTCAATAACACCATGAATAGCCACCTTTGTGGCATCTGTGGAAAGTTGAATTATTGAAGGTGCCTCCATTCCTGGTACAAGCTCAACAATTTCATCTATTTTAGAAACAGGAGCATTCATCATGAGGTAACGAGAATTCTTTGCCTTCAAACTGGACTCTATTCTAAGTTTCAATTTACTAACAGATTTATAGATGAATTCATCAACAGGTGTATTTTTTTGGAAGAGCACAACTTTCGATTCATATAATGTAGTATATTCAATCAAACCGTGTGCTTTGAGTGTTGAACCTGAAGAAACAATGTCGAAAACGCCATCACAGATATCTAAGATGGGCCCAACTTCAATAGAACCTGAAAGCTTAATAATTTTAACTTCGATACCTCTCTGTGCTAGTTCTCGCTCGAGAATTCGAGGATAACTAGTAGCAATGACTTTACCGTTAATATCATTAAAACTTTTTGGTAATTTATTTTCAGGGAAAGCCAAAGAGATACGACATTGACCATATGGAAGTGTTGTAATCACTTTTATATCATCAGTCTCATAGTATTCATCAAGAATGTTTCTTCCAACAATTCCAAGATCGCACTTATTCATCTGTATGTACTTGGGAATATCTTGATTCCTAAGATAAATAAGATCTAAGGGTTCATTAGTTGCCGGCGAAATTAACTTTCTAGATGAGAGTTGAAAGTTAAAACCACAATCAGAGAGTAGCTCAATTGATTTCTCAGTTAACCTTCCACTTTTTTGTATAGCTATTTTTAATCTTTTTGACATATTTACTCCTTCTCTTTGTTTTAGCGTGCTAACACGCTAAAACGCAAGAAGAATGTAAAAATAAACCACATATGTTAATCAGAGGTTCGCCATCAAAAGTAAGGTACTGTAATTACTAGGGTTTTAAATTAGACAAAGCTACTTGATAGCCACTACCAGGGGCACTTAAACAGCGAGCGACTCGGGTGACGGTTGCAGTAGAGACTCCTGTTTTTTCTGATATTTCGCGATAAGACATCCCCTTATCCAGTAGTTGCACCACATTCCAGCGTTCTTTAAGGGATTCATATTCTTTGGGGGAAAGGAGATCATGAAGAAAATTTTTTAAGTTTTTTTCATCTTCAAGGGTCAATAATGCTTTCTCAAGGGAATGTTTCATAAAAATAGTCTATCAGTAGACTAATTTATGAACAAGTACCTAAGTCTTGTTATAACGAACAACTTGTATTTCAACATCCAACAGGCAATCCTCTTCAAATTCTAGACACTCTTCTAGCTTCCTGTTTTTACACGAACTATTACTGATAATATTATCCTGGCAACATTTCTCGAGTGTTAATATATCAATGCCTGGAGGAAACATGTTTAAATTTTTAAAATCTGATCCAATTAAAAAACTTGAAAAAGAATATTCAAGACTAATGGAGCAAGCGGTAGAGGCCCAACGAAATGGAAACATTGAGCTCTACAGCAAATTGAGTTTTGAATCAGAAGAAATTTTGAAAAAGATTGATTTACACATTAAGGACAAGAATGAAACCACTTAAAGTATTTTACGATGGAGCATGTGTCTTATGCTACAACGAAATCAATCATTATAAGCAAAAAGATGAATTAGATCTTTTGGAATTAATCGACATCTCTGCTGAAGATTTCAGAGCTGATTACTATGGACTCGATACGGAAAAAATCAATCTACACATGCACGTTATCGATTCCGATGGGAAAATATTCACTGGTATAGATTCATTCATTGAAATTTGGAAGAGAATCCCCCCCTATAATCGACTTGTTCCTTTCTTTAAAAATTGCCTTCTTCGAACTGGGTTAGATGTAGGCTACGAAGTTTTTGCTAAGTACATACGCCCACGACTGCCTAAAAGGGACTGTAAAAAAGGAGTTTGCACTGCATGAGTCTAAGTCACATAAACCGAGTATTAATTCTTGGAGATGGTGGGATTGGATATGCTCTAGCTGAAGAGATTAAGTCAAGAAACCCTAAGGCCCAAATACATATTTCCTCGAGAAGGATAAAGAAAAGCTCTTCTAAATTTAATTTACATTTTTTAGACCCATTGAAGGAGTCTTCATGGCAAAAATTTATTTTGGAATTGCGAGAGCAAACTACGACTCTTGACCTGGTTATTTCGACCTACGGTGTCTTACATAATCTTGAGGGCATTAAGCCTGAAAAGTCCCTACGAGAGATGGACATTGATAAAATGATCGAAGTATTTTCCATAAATGCTTTCACTGCTCCACTTGTAGCTAAAAATCTAGAGCCTTTTCTTAATTCTAGTAAAGAATCTCATCTCATTTTTTTGTCTGCGAAGGTAGGTAGCTTGCAGGATAACAGAATGGGAGGCTGGTATAGTTATAGGGCGTCGAAAGCCGCTCTAAACATGTTTATGAAGAATATCTCCATAGAATTTTCTAGAAAGAATCTTAAAACTAAGGTTTTTTCAATACATCCTGGAACAACAGTGACCAAACTTTCCGAACCATTCCTAAAGAGCTCTAATCTCAAAATTTGGTCATCTGAAGAAACCGCAAAGCATATTTTAAACACAATCTATTCTACAAACTCAAGTACAGGTAGTTTTCTTAACTGGAACGGAGAAATTCTTCCTTGGTAATCTAGCGACCATTATTCGACAATGCTAACAATTAAACTTTGATAATTAATTGATTAGCTTGATTCCCTTGTTCGGCCCTTTAAGAATCTCGATTTTCTTATCCTTAAAAAGCATTCCAATAGCAGATTTGAAGGTATTTTTGCTCATAGAAAGAGCCCGTTTAATTTCTTCTGGTGAACTTTTATCATGCAGGTCACATTGCCCACCACTGTCTTTCAAATATTGAAGAACTTTTTCTTTAGAATCCTCAAGGTTTTGGACTCCATGGGCCTGAAGAGCGACATCGACAAGACCATCTGTTCGTATCTTCTTCACAATCCCTTCATATGGTCTATTCAAAAGAATCTCTTGGAAGATCTCATTGTTGTAGATCATTCCAACAAATCTCTTATTGATAACAACTTTGTACCCTAGATCAGTGATCTTCACTGGTACAACTGTTACTTTGTCTTTTTCTTCAAAATCAAAAACCGAACTTTCAATATATTTGCCGAGTTTGGTTGTTCCATAGACTCGATCTGTCCCTTCTTCAAGACAGACTCTGACCAGATAACGTTCGTGTTTTTTGACTTTTACTTTCTGTTCATTACCAGGAACCAAAAGATCTTTATCTATTCCCCAATCAAAGAAAGCACCAAATTCTTCTACTGCAACGACACGCATATCTGCGTACTCTCCAACTTGAGCAAAGGGAGTCTCTGTCGTCGCGATTAATTTATCTTTAGTATCCACATAAACGAAAACCGTGATTTCCTGCCCTCTTCTAACCTTCAAATGGGTCAATGATGGAGGCAAAAAGACTTCCTCTTCTTCATCATAATCGTCGATATCGACATCCGTAGAAACTAAATAGAAACCATGTTTGGTTTCTCTGGCGACGATCATTCTATTTATTTTGCCTATTTCAATCACATTATTTCCGTTTTTGAAGATGAAGATGACTTGTACCTCAATGACGCTACAATTCATAGAGATCGACTGTATAAATGTATGGGGGCTTATTAAGATTTAAATGGTGCTCGGGACTGGACTTGAACCAGCACGTCTTGCGACACACGCCCCTCAAGCGTGCGTGTCTACCAATTCCACCACCCGAGCACGGATTGAAGAAAAGTCTTCAGTAGGCCATGAATATTACTGACCTATCCTCAATTTGTGAAGTGATTTTCTAGCTAAAATTTAAGAGAATTATGACTTAGCGTTTCTTAGGAAGATACAGCTCAATCTCATCGAGAAGATACTTCATTCGCATAGAGGTCTCTTCTAGAAGGTTCATCTGATCTCTCAGAAGCTCATTTTGATGCTGGTTTTTCTTGAGTATATCCTCGACCATCAAGGCCTCGGCCTGCATAGCATTTTCGTAGATATCATCATCGTCTTCAAAGTCTTCATCTTGGAAATGGGAAAATTCTAAAAGCAGTTCCTCTAGTGGATCTTCAATACTCAATTCTTCGACGGGAAAGTTCTTGCTGGCAGGAAACATCACTAGCAGGTTGTCGTCAGTCAATTTTTGTTTTTCTTTATTCACCGAAATTCCAAGTTGTTAAAATCATGGACACCATGTCCTTGTACAATCTATTTGCACTCTTTATGCCAACTAACCTACCTAAAAATCCTCGTAAATTCAAAAGCTTATATGTAGTTCTTACATACCCCTCTGACAGGAATCCATCTGGCCGTAAAAAAATTGGGCAATATTTCCCTCCTAAAACCGGAGACTTGGACTTGATAAAATGAGTTTATGAGCGAAAAAGTGAATTGCCTCAAATGTAAGTACTATCACAATACCTGGGACCCCAAGGCCCCACGTGGGTGCTCGCTGTTTCGCTTCAAAGGCCCACAATTCCCTTCTCTGGCAGTTAAAAGAGAGACTGGAGATGAATGTAAGGGATTCGTGCCAAACGGCAGAGAGGCAAAAAAACAGGCCAAGGACAAGCTAGATTTGAACCGAGACGACCTCTGGTAAATCAAGACCTCTTTCATAATAAGTAGCTCCACCTCTTTCAATCATCCCCCCACCCAGACAAATACTGTCTTTATAAAAGACAACAGATTGTCTCAAAGTGACGGCCCTTTGAGGTTCGTCAAATACGACATGGGCGATACCATTTTCGATGGATTGAATAGTGCAGTCCTGGTCTTTTTGACGGTAGCGAATTTTGGCCTTGCATCTAAAGGGGGTTTTAAAAGGGACTACTTCTTCCACCCAAGATAGCTCATTGGCCCAAAGTTCATCTCTATATAGAGCTGGATGTTTCTCACCTCGCTCAACATAAACAGTATTGGTTTCCACATCTTTATCAACTACAAACCACGGCTCTCCTGGTCCACCCAGACCTAAACCTTTCCGTTGGCCGATGGTATAAAAAGAAACACCAGAATGTTCACCAACAACCTCGCCATTCAAAAGCTTAAATGGTCCATTTTCAAATGTGATGTAATTTGAGAGGAAGTTTTTGAAATTTCTCTCCCCGATAAAGCAGATTCCGGTGGAGTCTTTTTTATTTTTGGTAGAGAGGTCATATTTTTCGGCCAGTCGTCTGACTTCCGCCTTAGGAAGATGTCCAATTGGAAAGAGCACTTTCTTTAAAATTTCACTTTTGTTGGTATAGAGAAAATAGGTTTGATCTTTACCGGGATCATTTCCTTTGACCAATTGATGGACACCATTCAAAAGCATATTCTGACAATAGTGACCTGTGGCCAGGTAATCTGCTCCAAGCTCCAATGCCTTATCCATGAAAACTTTGAATTTAATCTCTCTATTGCACAGAATATCTGGATTTGGAGTGTGTCCGGCCTTATATTCTTCAACAAAATGTTTGAAGACGTTTTCACGATATTCCTCAACAAACTCTACTGAATAATAAGGAATATCGAGTTTCTCACAAACCTTGACCACATCTTCATATTCTTTGGAGGCCTGACAAACGCCATTTTCATCTGTTTCTTCCCAGTTCTTCATGAACATGCCGATGACGTTGTAACCTTGTTCTTTGAGAACTGCTGCAGTGACAGAGGAATCCACCCCACCAGACATGCCGACGATGACAGTGGCCCCGACTTCTGGGGCAAAGGGAATAAGTGAATCCGACCATTTACTCATGGCCTTGATATAGCAAGAAATCCTTTATGGGACAAGCGGACAGGTCTTATCTTATCAGGTCGTAATTCCAGCCCAAGACACCGCTCGTAAGCGATCTAAATGCGTAATAAAAGCTCTTCTGATTAACGGTTTCAGCAAAATCATTGGAAGTGTGATGTTTTTCCGAATTATAGTCATTTTCAAGGTCTTGAGTAAAGGCCACAGCTGTAAGACCTTTTCTCCAAAAATTAGAGTGATCAGAATTGTCATAACTATTGGCCATAATCTCCCATCTCATGGCCGAACCACCTTGCTTGCCACCTTGGATAATGGTCTCAGCGATTTTTTTATCTTTGGCATGTCCAATGTCATTCGTTTTTCGAATATAGGCCTTGTAATTTCGAAGCTTCTTTGTCTTATCAAACAACTTAGTATCGTTTCCAAGCATCTCAACATTGAGGTAGGCCGCCATATTTTTCTTGAGATCGGCCTGGTTTTTTTCGACATAGGCCCGGCTTCCGAGGAAGGCCAATTCTTGAAAATCAAAGAAGATGATTCTAACGGTTTTGGCCAAATTCAACTCACTGAGAATTTCAATCATCGACAGAAGCGTTGCCACTCCAGTTCCATTATCATCGGCACCAGGCATGTCGGCACGCGGATCAACTTGGAAGGTTTTAGAGTTGTAAACAATCGTATCGTAATGAGCTCCTAGGACAATCACTTCATCAGGAGTAAGAAGCCCTTTCTTTTCCCAAATAATATTTTTACCTTTAAGACCTTTGAAACTTTTCAAAGTCGTGAGTACAGAATCAGTGAAGCCTTTCCATTTTTTATATTCAGGAGAATTTGCCTGATAGCGTGAAGCGATTTTGGTTTGAAAATCGTTATTGTAGAACTCAATGGCATAATCAATATCAGGATCAAACTCTTCAACAGTCAGGACCGACTCTCCAGAAGTGTCCATTTGTTTGATTTTTGAAACTATCCAATCAGCACTTTTCTTGTGTCCATCAGTTCCTGGAAGTCTTGAAGGACGACAACAAGAAACAAAATCACGCAGGTTTTTCATCACCTTCTTCTGATTGTATCTGGAGACAATATTTGAAATAGTACTCATCGACTTTGGAGTCTTTTCATATTTTTTGACTACAAAGGCATTGGCACATGGATTGAACAATATAAAACTAAAAATGAAAATCAGGAAGCGCATTAGCTTTCTTTTCCTTTTCTCTTTTCTTGGCTTCTTCCTCATCCATTGGAACAATCTCAGGTGGAACATAAGTTTTGATTTTATTATTCTCAAGAACTCCAGCAATCGATATAAATCCACTCATGATAAGCTTCCCCCCAATTGATTGCTTACTGTAGAGAGCAACGACCAGTCCTTTTGACAACATTCCTGGCTGGGCTTTTTTGAAGCGCAATATAGCTGATCTGCTATTTTTAATAAAGACCGTACAGGCCAACAATTCTTTTGAGCTACCAATCTTGGCAAACAACTCTATCGGTTTGGTTATATCCATTTCATTATCATATCGAATTCTCTGAAGCTGACAGTGTGTGAAGGCCAGCTCTGCTGAGTGAGCGAGATAAACTGTTCCACTTGAAGGAGCAATGTCGATGATATGAAAATCCGGATCAATATTTTTTTCACTGGCAAGTTTCAATTTGTTTTGACCGAGATAAAAATTATGGATGCCTTTATGATCTGCTAAGATTGTATCTTCAGCTGCAATTGATAGATGTCCAGGCTTGAACAAACTTTCAGAGGCACAATACTCAACTAACAATGGTACACGAGGGTCTGAGCCGTAACACATCTTGGTTCCTTCAGAAGAAGGCTGTGTTTTTATATCAATCAGCTTCAAAAGTTTTTCAACTTCTTCCACTCTCATTTCAGCAAGAGGGAGCATCAGCTTTTGAAGTATGTCTTGATTGACTCGAGAAAGTAGATAACTCTGATCATTTTCTGGATCGTTCCCCTTGGCAATATTAAAAAAACCAGTCGTTTGATTCTTGATCACTTTTGAATAGTGACCAGTAGCTATGAAATCTGCACCAAGAGATTCTGCTTTCTCCATCAAAACAGAAAGCTTTACCTGATTACAGTTTATACAAGATTGAAAAGAACTCCCACCCAGACGACAACTGATCACATTATCCATTACTTCTGATTTAAAAATCTCTTGTGCCTTCACTCCGTAAAAGGGAATGTCCAAGTGATCACAAACATCTTTTACTTTTTCAATATCAGAAATATGACAACGACTATAGAGAGGCTCTTTTGGCATTTTTCTTTCAGCATAGGAATCATTCAAGTTAAATTCTTCGGCCTCAATCGCTTTTTTTTCAGCTGCTTTTTGTGCTTTTATTGGAAGAAGTTCATCATTGAGAAGTAAGGCAAGGCCAATACAATCGTAGCCTTGTTTTTTTAATAAATAAGCAGCTACCGTGGAGTCTCTTCTCCCGGTCATACCAATAACAACTTTGATATTTTTCTTTTTACTCGATTCCATAATCTCAAGTTCTATTATACATGGTTTAACTGCCCGAAAAAACAAGGGCAAATAGGTATTCCATCTCTGACACAGAAGCTCGGTTATAGGATAAATCTTTTAAATTAAAGAGGAGTCTACCGATAAGGTAACAATGGATAAAAAGAATCAGATTAACAGATCCGACATCCTGCTGTTTAAAAATGAAGAAAACAGATATGGACACAGCCAGCTAAAAAACTTTCTAAGTTTTTTGAGCTCTAATGGCGTGAAAAGGCCTTACAAGTTTGCTTATATTGAAAGCGAAGGCCCACTGATTTCAAATATGTCGCTAAGGGAAAACATTCATCTGGACAGTGTTCCCCTTTCCCTATCAACAACCAAGGAAATGGAGCTCAAAAATCTCCTTAGCAAAATTGGTAATAATGATCTTTTGGAACTCTTCGCTAAGATAGATAATCTTGAAATCAAAGTTTCTGAAGTTTGTGACCAAACCAGAAAAATGGCGGCCTTAATCAAGGGTCTGATTCAAGAAGCAGATTTTCTGTTTCTCGAAGCTCCTGAAAAGCATTTAACAGAAGAAAACCTGAGATTATTCGTTAATGCGCTCAATTATCAGGTTCAAGAAAATGGTCAAATGGTTTTTATCTCTTCACCGGCCACATTGTTTTGGCAGGGGAAGGTTTCTAAAATTATCACCCGTGGACCTAAAAAAGAATTTCTCATCACTCCAGTCATCAAGCATATGGGCAATAACGTCATCGCCACAGATAAAGCTCCAGTACGGGCCGAAAACGTTTTTGGACTCGATAGGACAGTCAAAAACGAAGATAAAAAAGCCTCATAAAATCCTTTTAATTTCCAAGCCTTAAGTTGACAATTTCACCCAATTACTTGGATAATTTTAAAGACACACTTTAATCATGGATGACACATGCCTAAATTGAATTTTATTGATGTTTTTGCAGGTGCGGGTGGTCTCTCTTGTGGGATGGAAATGGCAGGGATGCGATGCCTCCTCGGAGTTGATCACGACAAGCATGCAATGGCGACTTTTGCCAAAAATCACAAACACGCCGATGTTTACTGCGGCGATATCACCAAGCTTACAAAAAAGAAATTGTTTGAATTAATTGGTGACAACAAAATTCACGCTGTTGTTGGTGGTCCCCCATGTCAGGGATTTTCGACTGTCGGAACTGGTGATCCAGGAGATCAGCGAAACTCACTCTTTTTGCAATTCGTAAGAATCGTCAAACTGACTGAGCCAGAATTCGTTGTTATGGAAAATGTCACTGGTCTACTGGCCAAAAAGAATGAGAAGACTCTTCAAGCAATCTTCAAGAAGTTTTCTTCACTTGGTTATCATATGGGCGTTCAAGTGATGTCCGCTGAGCAATATGGTGTTCCTGAAAAAAGACGTCGAACTATTATTATGGGAACGAAAATCAACGAAAAACCGATTTTCCCAAAGCCTAGCCACGATACCATATTGGCCAATACTTTCGTAGAGGCCAGAACCGTTGGTGATGCTCTTAAAAATCTTAAAGCACCTAATGGTGAATTGTATAATCACGACCTGGATCTTGCGAAAGTATCAGATCCTCTAGACGAAAAACGTCTGATGAAAATCCCTGAAGGTCAGGGTATTCGTTATGAAAAAGATGAAAAGAAGTTTCTCCCTCCGAAACTCAGACTTGGAGTCGATTGGAAAAACCTCAGAGAAAATAGGTTCAGACAAACCAAATATTTCAGACTCGATAGGAAAAAACCTAGTCCAACGATCATGACCCACAGGCATTCTTACTATCATCCAGTTGAGCCACGCTTTTTAACTCAAAGAGAAGCTGCTGCCCTTCAAAGTTTTCCAAATGATTTTGTTTTTGAAGGACCTCTCAGTGCTCAATGGAGACAAATCGGAAATGCTGTTCCTCCACTTCTTGGGAAGGCCATTGGAAAGGCCCTTATGCACATGCACAAGAAGAGAGAAGAATCACTTTTGAGTAAAAGCAAAGGCAAAGTAGAGACTGATATCCATTCTATAAGAGGCAAGGCCTTCGTTTATGGAGAAGCCTAGAACACCTAGTACTCTTGGAGTCAAAGAACTTCCCTTTGAGTGGGTGAAAAACCGCCATGCCAACAAGAATGAAGGCTCAAAATTCGTCACAATCGATGGAATTGATGTTCATTATCGAGAGGAAGGGGAAGGCCCAACGATCCTCTTTCTTCATGGTATTTGCGACTCTCTTCACACATGGGGTCCGTGGGTAGAAGAACTCAAAAAAGACTTTCACGTCATTCGATTTGATCTCCCCTTTTTTGGTCTCTCCAGAGTTCTTGATGATAAAACAATCACTAAAGAATTCTATCCAACTTTTTTGGAGAGCTTGGTTACTCATTTCAGGCTGAAAGATTTTTATTTATGTGGACATAGCTTAGGAGCTTGGATCAGTTGGAATTATGCCATCAAGAACCAGTCTCTGTTAAAAAAGCTAATCCTCATCTCTCCTCCTGGTCACCCAGTAAAACCTCCTTTTCTTGTCAGGGCCACAGGTAATGGTTTCATCAAGAAACTAGCATCTCTCTACACACCTAAGTTTCTGGCAGATATGGCCATTGAAGAAATTTTCTATGACCCAAGTTTTATGACAGAAGTTCAAAGAAGCCGCTACTACGAAATTTTGATGGTAGAAGGTAATCGCAAAAACTATATGAATGTTTTTTCCATGATGGTGAAATTCGCCCATGAATGGCCAGAAGGACTTCACACAATTGAAACTGAAACGCTGATCATTTGGGGAAAAGAGGACCGCTGGATCCCGTCAAGTCATGCCAGCTATTGGACTAAAACACTTCCTCATGTCCATCTTGAAGTGTTTGATAGAGTTGGACACGTTCCCCAAGAAGAAAACGTACAGGACACTCTTAAATCATTTAAACAATTTCTCAAATAAAAAAGGCCCTCATTGAGGGCCTTTAGTTTGTTCAATTTTGAATCAACTCTATTCCGGAATCGCTCGCTTATACTGCTCTTGTCCAGAAAGTACCTTGATGAAGTATTCTTTGAGCATTTTTTCTTCTTCTGGCTCAAGTTGATTTTCATCAGAAGGAGGCATTTGCTTCTTCTCAGGTAGTGACTTGTTGAAAGTATGCTGTGCCCACATGTTAATATCAGCAATTGATGGATTGGTGAAATCAATAAATGGTCTGTCTTCTCTGGCCGATTCGTGACAACCAGCACACTTGGCCTCAAGAATTTCAGGTCCAGTTTTCGGTTTTCTGTCTCCAAACATACCAACCATTTTCGGATTTCCATTTGGATTTTTCTCGAATTTTGGAGGACATACGGCTATTAAATCTTGCTCAGATAGATCTTTAACAGTGTTGAGCTTTAGTTCTCCACCAGATCCTTTTGACTGACCAGCTTCAGCAACCTTTGACTTCATAGAACCTTTCCACTTATCTTTGATCAGCTTCACACAACTATCATGATCCATTCCAAAAGGAATCTTCATCATGTCCTGGAATCTCATGTCTTTATTATAGTTTCCACAAATCTGAGACCAAAGTTCTCCAAGAGCATAAAGACTCTTAATTTCTTTTTTCTGATCAGCATTACAAGTGGCGTACATATCTGGGTTGAATAGATATGCTTTGAACGGTTGCCATGCGATATCGTTTTGAGTCACAACATCCAATGAATATGACTGAAGTCCTGATTTGTGCTGAACCACAGTTACAATGCTTCCATCTTTTCTGAATCTTGGATAATAAGTCCCCGTCCCAAGATCGGCTTTACCATCAGTCAGGTTCATTTTAGTGAAAGATCTTGGAACCCATTTTTCTTTTCCACTAGCATCTTTGCCCTTATCTATTTTTAGAACAAAAGAATCTTTTCTCATACGAGAAGAGATACCAGAGAAATAGTCATCTTGAGTCTGAACACTGTCCACATGGAAAGCGATTTGACTATTACTATAATCAAATGAAACTTTACCAGTTGGGAAACCTAGATCGAGAACCATCTGACAAGGTTTTCCACTTTTAACGTTTTCTTCGATATTATAGATTTGAGTGGTTCCTGATTGTTCGTTATAGATGGATAGGTATTTTCCGTCTTTAGAGAGCATGGGTGTATCAGTTTTGATACCATCACAAAGACGTTTGGCCGATCCCATCTTTTGTTTCACACCATTATCATCGTGATCAATAGTGTAATCTTGAAAAGATACTCCATTTTCATCATCAATCATTCTATAGGTGGCCTTATTTCCATTACCTGCACTTGGAGACTCTACTGTACCAAGAGACTGATAAACACCTCTCATCCCACCATTATGAATTGGACTCATACTCTGTGCAGAACTATTGGCCTTGGCCTTTTTACGTACATCTTCAGCGTTATAAATAATCCCGCCAGGTCTCGTAAGATATTTCCCATCTGGAGTAAATACAGGGTCGTATGGACCAGGGAATCGAATACTTTTTCCAGTATCCAGGTCGACAATTGTGTTTCCTCCAGTTGTAATTACCCCTACAAATTTTCCATTAGGATCAGGAGAAATAAAGTAACTGGGAGCATCTTTCAATGCTGTCGATGAACTGGCCTTCGTTTGAAACAACTTACAAACATCTTCATTAGCTGCTTGAACAGAGAAGCTCAGAGATACTGCCAATAACGAAATCAATTTTTTACTCATTTTTATTTCCATAGCTAAAATTAGAGTACGTTTTCTTTCAAATAATTCATGGTCTGGGTTTCATCTTCGTAACCCAACTTTGGTCCACGGCTTGGCTTCCCATCCTTAAATGGAATAAATGCCGGAAAGTGAATCAAAGCACCTCTGTTGATGAGATCAAAAGATTCCATCGGCTGAGTCCATTCTTCTTTAATCTTTCCTTCTGCTACATATTTTTTAATCAAGTCTTTAGGTGTAGCAGGATCAACTGTGACAACCAATTTGATTCCTAGTTCCTTTGCTTGCTTTGAAAGGTACTGAAGATTGGTGATTGAAAGTGGCATGTGTGGTGACCACATGTAGATCACCCCTTTTTTGGCCGCATTCAAAGTTCTACTAAGATTTTCATCTGTATAGGCCGTTTTAAGATAGGCATCATTATATCTGTAGTTTTTAACAACTGATTCTGACTTACATGAGCCCGAGGTTTGATCGAGAGTCACAATCAGAGAAGTTTTGGCGCTCATTTTAGTTAATTGAAAGATCTCAGCACTAACCGCCTTGAACTCAATCCATGAACCGATCGTTCCAGTTGGTGTTTTGTAGGCCTCTTGATCAGGTTGACTCGGAGGTGTTCTTTGCCAAGAATCAAGTGATCCCCACTCTGCAGTCATGAGACTTACTCTTCCCCAACAAGCATGCTGTCCGTATTTATCACCAAGATCAGTGATCTTGTCGTAAGACCATGCCGGTGAAGTCATAAGTAATGTCAAAAGTATTGTCTTTATCATTGTTGTGATCCTGTTGAGCCTTCTCCTGCTCCGAAGAAGTTCATGATTGAATTGAAGAATCCACCTTCGTTGCTTCGACTTCCGTCTTCAACAGCTGTTGGGTTTGTGTTTGGAATCAAATACTCAGGAGTACACTTCTCCATGTAGTATTCAACATTGTTGTCTGCATACTGAGATGTGTTTCTAAGATCACCATTCATCTTTTCATAAGTTTTCTTGATACCGATGAAACAATCTGGCTCACCTAAACAGTTTGGATAGTTTGGATGTCCATTAAGAACAAACTTAAGTTGTTTGTGTTTGGCTGCATCGATCTTTCCAAGCTCTTTCAACTTATCGATGGCCCACTCATTTTTCTCTTCTTGTCCTACTCCTCTGATTCCAGCTTGAAACTTTTTAAGTTCAGCATCACTCAAAAGGTATGGAATTTGATCAATAGTCTTTTGAAGTTCTTTCTCTGGATCGAGAGAAGTTACAGGCATTGAAAAGTCAGCATTCATTTTGTGAGCGATGTGTGACTTTTCAGTTCTGTAGTTTAGAGCACCTCTAGACTGGAGGTGTGTTCCTTCAAAGTTGTTGTGACACTTGGTACAGCCTTGTTCTTTACCCATTGGAGCGCCATAGGCTTCAGGGGTTAAAGCTCCGTTGAATTCAATTTTTCCGTAACCACCCATCTTCTTCTTAAGATAAGCATACGTATCAGCATCTTCTTTTGAATACGATCCCGGTTCTGGAGAAAGTTCTCTTACTCCGTTAGGGTGACAAGAATAACAGCTATCATGAGTCATGTGACCGTGAGAATTGTTTCTTGAAATATCAAGTTTGTTTCTTGGGTTTTTACCGTTTTGGTCACGCCAAAATTGAGCGAAGTGAATTTGAGGATTTTTACCAGGATTATTCTTATTATGTTCAACTGAAAGATAGTCGATCAACTGCTCTGGCTTATCTGGGTTACTTGGATCATCGCTGACTGTGAACTGAATATACTTATCATCTTTATCCCCTTCAACGACAATCAAAACTCTGGCGAATGATCTATTTGGGGGGTTTGGAACTGTTCTTGATCTGTATTGTAAAACCTTCCAGCCTTTTTGTTTGGCAATTTCTCTGTAGTTCTTTGGAAGTCCATCCTTCAATTCGGGAGGAAGAGTTTTAAACTCTTTTGCCATTCGATCGCCATATTCCTTATCAGACATCTCCCAACCCATTGAGCCTTTTCTAGCAGCATCTGCTCTTTTTGCTCTGGCCTGGGCCGAAACAACCAGACGTTGAGAACAAGTCGATAGGCCTTTCAAGTTCCATGTTGGTCCACAATCTTTGGCGTATTCAATGACTTCTTTTTCATATGTATCCACATTACGAGACATCAGCTTGGCCTTCTCTTCAAACCATTCAAGCCATTGTTCTGTAGATTTTGTGGGACATGAAGCCGCGATTAACACTTGGGGAACCAGCATTAGAACTAATGCTAGGGGTAGTAATGAACGTTTCAAATTCCAAATCCTTGTTAGGTTAGCTCTCACACCAACTTTCAACTTTACTAAAAATATTTTACCTAATCACAGACTGAACTCTAGGGTTATTTTTTTGCCCTTCATTATTAATAGTGGACTTCCGAAGTGGGTTAAGGGAGTCAAGTGTATAGAAACTGGACTCAGATAGGCGGATAAAGGCCCTCGACAACGGTTTGAAGGACACAAAAGTAATTTTTTTTAAGGTTACCTGACTAATTCAGGAGGTGAGGATTTTTCTTGGCAGCTTCGTGTAAATTTCTGAAATGTCCGTCCATTTGCATCAACTGATCACGAGTTCCATGCTGAATGAGCTCACCTTTTTCAAATACAAAGATCCGATCACAGTGATCGAGAGTATCGAGTCTATGAGCAATCATGAGACAAGTTCTCTCTTCCATGATCTTATCCACAGCAGTATGAATGATCCGCTCAAAATAAGGATCAATATTGGCCGTAGCTTCATCGAGAACTAAAATAGCAGGATTGCGAAGAAGTACTCTGGTAAGGGCAACCAACTGTCTCTCTCCTATTGAAAGGTTGCTTCCCCCTTCAAGAATCAAAGTATCTAAGGTCATGCCTGACTTTCTCATAATGTCGTAAAGGCCAGTCTTTTGACAGCCTTCAAGGATCACTTCATCTGAAAGGTTATCTGTGGTGAGATTGTTTCTAAGAGTTGCTCTGAAAATGATGGCATCTTGAGAGACAAATCCAACTCTCTTTCTTAAAAACTCACGATCGTAATAACGGATATTGTGATCATCAAGGATAATCTCCCCTCTTTGAAATTCATAAAGTCTGGAGATCAAACTGACGGTTGTCGTTTTACCACAACCTGTTGTCCCAACCAGACCGATTTTTTCTCCACTGTGAATAGTGAAATTCAGTCCTTTCAAAACATAGTTTTCATCTTGATAGGCCATCCAAACATCTCTGAACTCAATCTTACCTTGTAGATTGAAATCTGCGTCGCCTCCTAGTTCTCCATTACCATCAAAGTAGACATACTCGTCTTCTTCACGAAGAAAATTCGCTACTCTTTCAGCTGAAGTGAAGGCCTGTTGAATAACGTGAATCTCTCGGGCCAAAACCATGATGGGCATGAAGAAGCGTTCGCAGTATCGAACGAAGGTCACAAATAAACCTACACCCATCGCTCCAGTCAATACGGCCTGTCCACCAAACCATACCAAGCCGATCAAAGGCAGTGTACAAAGGAAGCTCACCAGAGGTCTTGACCAACTAAAAAGAAGGTTGGCATCCAAAGTACTGTTCAAATGTTCATCAACTGCTCTATCGTAATTATCTTTTGACCATCTCTCCAAACCGAATGATCTGATCACTTCTATACCATTTATGTACTCACTGAGTTTGGCGTTCAAGGCGGAATTCAATCGCGACATTTTACGGTTGATTCTTCTCACCATATTTCTAGTGCCAAAAACAAACAAAGCGGCAGGAATCATTGAGACAATTAAAATTGAACCGAGTTTGAGATCAGTGGCCAACATAGCTGAAGAAGCTACGATCGTCATAAAGAGAGCATTAAAAAGTCTACCAAGAGATGAAGTAAAGAATTGTTCCAAACTCTCAACATCATGAGTAATACGAGTAACAACTCTCCCTTGAGGTTGCGTGTCATAATAAGTCATTGGAAGGAGTTGAACATGTCTGAACAATCCTTTTCGAATCTCATAAATTGATGAGAGTGAGTATTTGGCCAGTAGACTTCGCCCAACCCAACCTGTGAAGATTGCAAAGACTTCAAGACCCAGAATCAGACCTGCATAAAACCAAGCTTTATCAAAGTCATTAGGAATAAGTCCTTGGTCTACTAAGTGTCCCATTGCCCTGGCAGAGACAATCACAATAATCGAAGTAGAGACCAACAGAACCAATGACAAGATTATTTTCCATTTAAACTTAGAAGAAAACTTCAACAAATAAAGAAGGCTCTTGTAATCAGGAGTGAGGTTTTCATCAACATTACTTTCGTGTTGATCGTCTAACTTAAGATAGGTCTTTTTTACCTTTTTCTTTTTTTCAGACATGAGCGGCCTCCACATGTTGTTCATTATCAAAATCGAGAATCTTATTGCAATATTTCAACGTAGACTTTCGATGGGCCACCCATACAAGTGTTGTATCCTCGAGTTCTTTATCAAGATTTCTAAGAATCTGCTCTTCAGTGACAGTATCAACAGCACTCAAGCAGTCATCCAAGAAAAGAAGCTTGGGCTTTCTCGCCAAAGCTCTGGCAATAGTGAGTCTCTGCTTTTGTCCCCCACTCAAGTTGATTCCCCACTCTCCAAGAGGAGTATCAATTCCATCTGGGAACTCTTTCACATCTTTAGAAAGTCCAGAAACTTCAAGAATTCTCCAAACTTCATCATCTGATAATTTCACATCCATAGTGATATTATTTTTAATACTTTCAGCGAAGAGAAACGGTTTTTGATGGACATGCCCTATGTATTTTCTAAGATTGACATGTCCATATTGATCAAAAGATTTTCCGGCCAGAACAACTTCACCTTCATAATTTCTAATCAAGCCACTTAAAATTTTAACCAAAGTACTCTTACCTGTTCCAATTTTACCGGTAATACCAAGTCGGTCACCGCGATTGAGGGTGAATGACAAGTCCTTGATGATTTTTGGACCATCAGCGTAGGCAAACGAGAGGTCATTTATCTTGAGAAGTTCGTTGGCATCATTAACTTCATCACCTTCGATCAATAAAGTCTCATCATTTTCTGTAGTATAAATTTCAGAAAGTCTTTCCAATGAAGTGAAACCTTTTTTCATCTCTGAGATGATGAATCCAAGTTCCATCAATGGATCCTGTAAAAGAAAGATCAAACCCTGCATGGCCACAAAGTCCCCTATGGAAAGTGAACCATTAACAACGGCAGTGATTCCCATAACAAAAAGAACCGTGTAACTGACGACGGAGCTCGATCCCATTACAGGAATATAGCGAAGTGAAGTTTTGAGCAGTTCATATCTTTTATTCTGGTAATCTTTGGCTGATTTTTTTAGACGTTGTTCCCAGTAATGCCCGGTTTGAGTTAGACGCTGAAGTCTAATGGTACTGATAACCTGAGAAGAGATATCGTTGAAATCTGAAAGTTTGTCCTGAGCATCTCCATATCTTTTGATTTCCAGCTCAGAGAGCTTTTTGACTGCGATCGGTAGAAAAATCATGACGACTAAACTCATTAGAGTCAAAGGTACATTGATTAAAAACATCGTAACCAATGTCAAAACACCCAGGAATAGCACATCGAAAACTGCAACCAATGTGAAACCAAAAATGAATCGCCCAGATCCAACGTCTGAAGTCGAGGCATTCATCAAAACACCCTTGGTCCACTTATTGGCCAAATCTTCTTGTTTGAAAAAGCGGACTTTGTCCCAGACTCTTGATCTGAGCATGCCGCCGGCAAAATGAGTTTGTCTGGCTAGTGTCATACGCCAACCAAAGCGACCGACAGTCAAGAGAACCTTACTCCCAAACATGATGCCAAAAAGAATGTAAAAAGTGTCAAGACGATCTATCCCCGTCATGACTTTTGGAAGTGGCTTATTGGTAAAAAAATCCAAGATCCAACCCATCACTCGAGTGGAAAGGACCTGCATTCCATTTGTCAAAACCACCATCAAAGCACCCAAAACATACATCGTTTTGTGTTCCATGATGTAGTCCCACCAAAGACGGCGAGCTTCTTTTTTTAAGAGGTCGTTTGTTTCAAAATTTTCGGATGTTTCGGAGGCTTCAGGCATGGGAAGAGTCTAGAGAAAATGAGACACTTTTGAAAGTAAACAAATAGTCAGTTTTCAAACAATTTGTGACTTCATCCAAGTGCAGAATTCATGCAGCTCGTGTTCAAGAAACGGCATTTCACGAGTTATTTTCTCAACCACCAAATCCACGGTTTTTGTCGTGTAAGGATGACCAGGAAATTCATTGGCCAAGGCCTCGACTAGTTGAGGATGCAGAGAGTCTGAAAACAAAGTACATTTTTCGATCATTCCTTTGTGGGCATCGATATGAACATCCATCTCCCCCCAATCAAATCTTTCTACTAAATTGTGGGTAAACTTTGGTGTTTCACCAAAGCGCCATTTCCAATCTTTCAAGGCCTCATAATAACGATTAAGAGGTTCAATCGTTTCAAGAACTGAATGGTCCAAATGCTCTATAGGTCCTTCTACTTGATAATAATTGAAAAACTCCTCGATTACTTTTTGGGTCAAAGAGTCATGAGTAATTTCTGGGTTGAGAAGAGAAAGATTAGTCACCCGAGAACGAACTGACTTGATCCCTTTACTCACTAATTTTTTCTTATTGGGATTCAGATAATTTCCAAGCCTGGTGAGATCAGCGTCAATGAGAAGCGTCCCATGATGAAAGGAGCGATCTTTTTTTTCCTTAAAAGCACTTCCACTGATTTTCTTAGGCCCTTCTAGATCATCAACCAAAATATCATTACGACCTGACGGATAGCTTTTAAGCCCAAATGAATTGATCGCTCTGGTGATAATGGTATTATTGGCAGATTTATCAAATCCTTCTTTACCTGAGAGAAAGGTGAAATTGGTATTACCCAGATCGTGAAAAACAGCTCCACCGCCACTTTGTCTTCGAGCGAGTTTGATGCCATCTTTTTCCATCATGCCAGTATTGCATTCAATCCAAGGGTTTTGAAAACGTCCAATCACGACAGTCTCTTCGTTTCTCCACAAAAAAAGAATTTTGGTATCCGGATTCATATCCTGAAAGATCCAATCCTCTGTGGCCAGGTTGAACCAAGGATCAAAGGTAGATGAAATAAGAACTTTAACTGAAGTTTTGGACATGGAAGGCTTTTAACTTTTTTGACATGAAATGTCTTATTCAAATCTGATATCCCCTCACAGTAACGCATCATATCTAGAAGAAGTGTGACAAGGAGTTCTAAAATTTTAGTTCTACGCGAAATAGGAGTTTCACATGCCCGTTAAGACAGGATTGTTACTGGTTTTATGCTTTTTTACATTTAACGCATACGCCAATTTTGAGGCCATCAAAATTCCAGGTGCTGTCTGTGGTAACGGAGGAAGCTTCAGTGTCTTTTATAAAAAAGGTGATCAAAAAAAATTGGCCGTCGAATTTATGGGTGGTGGGGCGTGCTGGTCGGCCTCAACCTGCTATGGTCCCAATCTTCGCGCTTGGTTTCATCAACTCCCAAAGGCCATCACTAACGCCTCACTGGCCGCGACAGGATCAAAAAAAGATAATCCCTTTTACGGGCATTCTTTCCTCTACATCCCCTATTGCACAGGAGATGTCTTTGCCGGAAAGCATACGGCGAAATATCGCTTTGGTATCAAGGCCCATCATCAAGGCTACAGCAATACCAAATTGATCTTTGATCATTTAATAAAAGAAAAAATCATTGAGCCTAATGAGGTTCAAGATCTAGGTCTTTTTGGGGCCAGTGCCGGAGCTCTTGGAGCTTTGATTCATGGAAAAGATATTGAAGCACGCTTCCCAAATGCCATCAAAAAAACCTTGATCGCTGATTCTCCAGGTCTCCATTGGGGACAAGACTTCTGGAATAAATTCTCTCCGAGGATGTTGGAAGATATTATCGATGCCTTGGCCAAAGTGAATTTGGAAATTGATACTCACGATGGATTTATTGCAGAACTACTTCCTGAGGTTTGCTCATTATATAGAGACTTTAATATTGGATTTCTTCAGGGAAGCAAAGATGTGATCATGACATTAATGTTTGGAAATATCTCAACCAAAGATCACGAGAAGTTAATCTATAGTGAACGTGGACTCTATGGAGTGACCCAACGAATACGCAATTGTAAGGCCTGGGTTCCTCAAACTCATATGCACACTTTCCTTCTCTCCAAACCAAGCGGGGACATCAAAGCTGGAAATAAAACGGCCATTGAATTTTCTAAGGAAATTTATCGTGGAAATATGATCACCAACTATCGCTAATACGATAGTGGTGATCTTTTATTGCATAAATTATTGATCAATTGAAACTTTTAGAGGCATCAATTTTTCTTTGAAATAAAGAACTGTTGTAGGAAGTGGTTCTTCACCATCTTTGAACCCTGGAACAGAATAAGCTTCTTTCAATTTGAAATCGATATGCTTGAATATTGAATCAGTCTTGATAAGGACATTGATTCCTTTAAATTCAACTCGAAGAGGAGTAATAATACTCTCCTTATTCATATGAAATTCGATATTTTTAGGAATTCCTGAGAAGACCTGGTTGATCGAAGAAATATTAAATCCAACAAAACGGACTTTTTCTTTGAGAAACTTTAAAAGTCCTCTTTTCTCAGCTTTGGTATTGATATCTTCGAATGTGAGCTCTGCCCCATTTTGAATATTCATATGCTTGACTTGATTGCCACTGACATTCTGATTGATTAGATAAAGGATTCCATTTTTTTCGTCTTTGGCAAAAATCTTTACCCAAAACTTTCCACTCTTTTTACCAAATTTCAATTTTCTAATTTGATTGATGATGGTCCAAACATCTTCACTTAATTGATAATCAGCAAGCTTTAGGAAACCATTGATCAAAGTCACAATATCTTTATGAACGATTTCATACTCTCCAATTTCAGAGAGATATCTCAAGATATAAAAGGTCAATCCAATAGAATCAGAAACAAAATATTTTTCTGACATATTGTTGATGACACCGAAAATACCACGTGCGAGCTTTTCATATTGTTCATCTGTTAGTTGAAGATCAGTATAGGCCGTCGTCTGATCGTCGCCATCGTTATCAGTCACATCGGTATTGTCACCATTACTGCCATTTGTAGTCGAGTTATCTGTATCTGATGTGACGACTGAACCGTTGTCTCCACCAGAAACATCCTGTTGTGACCAGGCAAAACTTCCCAAACTTAAAACCAGAATCAATAAAAGTGTTGAAATTGATTTCAAAACTTTAACCTCCAAAAATTATTATCTTCTCTTAAACAACTGACTCGCTAATTTGTAAACGGCATCTGAAAATCTTGCATCCGGATAGTATGTGTGATTCCAGTCAGTTGGCCCCTTTTGTATAATCTTTTCATTGTGCTCCCTGTAACCCGCTTCATATTGCTGAAGAAGAGGGGCAATAAAGCGCTTTTCAAATTCAATCGCACGCTTTTGGAAGTCAGCAAAGTAAGGAACTTCATCCTCCACTCCAAATTCTTTGATCTTATTGATAAGAAGATCAAGATGCCCTTTCAAAACCATTGCCGAAGAAAGAAAATACATCAGTTCCACTCCTGAAGCCGTAATTTCTCTTGAACCAAGTTTTTCTTGTGGCATTTCCAAGTCACGCCCTATAGCGTTTGCAATATTTTGAGCAACTGTGAAGTCATTATGAGTATTGCTGATCACCCCATCGTACTGAGATAAGACATGAATAAATCTGTGAAAGAGACTCATTTTCTTATAGTCACTGTTGTACAGGAACTGGTCAAACAAAGTGAGATCTTTTAATTTCTTCAAGAACTCTTCTTTATTGCTTTCCATGTAGTAAGGGTCCATGATCTTTTTGGCCTTGGCCATGATCTGATAAAGTTCACCCTTATCAACTGCGGCCATGTTTCCAACAGTCTGGAAATTCACTTCTAGAATATTCTGGGCCTTTGAAACTACGAAACCAACATCTCTTCCTCTGAAGTTCTGGTTTGCGAGCAATTTGACATCAAATGCTGTTCCAAGAATATGTGGATTCAACTGAATCAAAATTTCTTCATCATGCGTGAGGAGTTTTGCATATCTGTTGATTTTGACTCCGCCTAGCTCAGTATTTCCATTTTTGTTTGGATCTTCAGAGTTCAAAAAGCCTCTAAGCGCTCTTAGAACCAATACTTTTACTTTTTTAGCAAGTGTGCTGTTTTTAAAATCAAGATTTCCAACCGCAAGAAGAAGCATTTTATCAACAATACCAGTATCTCCACTCATGGTGAATTTGGCATTGTAGAGATCAACTTTCAAAAGCTCATCTCCAAAGAAAACTTCATTTTGTGAAAGTTTCAAACCTTTCTGATATTTGGCAAGTCTATCGACAGAGATTCCAATTTGTGTTTTGACTCCAATTGTTTTTCTTTTAACTGGCCATCTTTCACCAAACCATCGAGCTGGGTTTAGTGCTCCACGCTCTGTCTTTGAAATATGAGTCATTGTCGCATTCAGCTCAAGAAGTCCATTTTCAGCTGCCTTGATATGGACGTCTCGGATCATATAGTGCTCAGACTCTTTGTCTCTTCCAAGTTCAGCTTCTACCAGTTTTGACTGTTGAGTGTAGGCATCTGAAAGAATCGTGTTGATGAGATTTTCGAATGAACCAAGATCCATCTTGATACCAAGGTCAACAATTCCACCTTCATCTCGCGTTCCAACAAAGTTTTCACTATCTCTTCTTTCTTGTCTGTTAAAGACTTCTTGAACATAAGTTTTTGATCTGGTTTTATTTCCAAGAGCAAGATCGAGATATGTCTCATCCATTTTCTTATCGAAAAGGGCCTCGACATTCCATACTTGAACGTCGTTTGGTGAACTTAGAATAGACTCACTAACGACTTTAGGATCCATTTTGAACTTGATGAGTCCACTGGCCTCGTTGTATTTAACTAACTCTTTAAAGAAAAGTTCCATCTTTCCTTCTACAAATGCTTGTCCAGTCTTGAGAAATGGGTTGTTTTCAATATCGACTTTAGCCACATTGATAAGAGCTTCTAGTCCTAGATCTCTTCCAGAAAAAAGACTAGCGTAAGCACTGTTTTGACGGTTGATATTTTCTCTGAGGACCAAATAAGTATCAGTCGTCTCACCTTCGTCTCCGGCATCGGCTGTTGGAGGCACTGGCTGCTCAATCAAAGTTGTGGCAAGCGTGTTTACAATCGCCATTTTGACGAAGTTGATAATAAACTGTCCGTGGTCTTGGTAATTTGAGAAGACCATCTTTTGAGAGCCTTTGAACAAACTGACAGACTTCACGTCAAGCCCTAGCCAACCGCCATCTTCTACAGAAATCCTAATGGCCGTTTCAAAAGGAATACCGGCACCATAAAGATCATCAGCAAAGTGAATAGGCATATCTCCAAAGTCAACAGGAGCACCTTCAAGTCCCATGGCCAGAACCCAATTCATATCAAGGTTCATGATACCTTTCATAACTAGTCCTGGAAGAGCAGGATTAAGATAGACATCCAGTACCGGGAACATGTTGTCCCCTTCAAATTCGAAATCTCTGAAGAATCTTACCGCTTGAGAAAGAGTTTTTTGCGAAATTCTCTTTTGTAGAAATGGACGATCGTTGCTATTGCGTCCGCCACGGGCCATTCCTTCTTCTAAAAGTTTTCTTCTCTTGATATCTGAAAGACCAGTGATCACATATTCCTTGGCTTCATTTTTAATCGACTCATGGACGTATTCTGGATCTGACAAGAATTCAGGATTTTTCTTATCTAGAGCTGTTCTGATTTTGGATCCAAGGTAGGCCCTAAGATCACTGACCTCTTGCTCGTACCTTGGATTAAGTTTTTGAAGGTTCATCTGCTCTCTAGAATCATCGAGATATTTTTCCACTTCTTCAGTAAGTTTTTTGGCATTTCCAAGTTCGACATAAAATTGTTCACGTACTTCTTGAAGCGTTCTCTCATCATGCTCAGAACGAGCAGAGATATCTTCAACCCATGCCTGTCCAGGTTTTCCAAGTCCTGCTTCCATTCTGAAAACCATTTGATTGCTTCCACGAAGTAGAACTGGGCTGAATTGCCAAATTCTGAGGTCAGTTATCTCTGCAAATCTTGAAAAGTCTGCAAAAGACTTGAGATCAAGTTTGAAAGAAATGGTTTCACCTCTAAAACGTACACCTTTCTTTTGGATCAGATCGCGAACCATGATCACCGGATCATTCTGATTTACTTCCATTTCAGGCTTCACATCGAGCATGTAATTATAAAAAGAAGTATTGGCGATCAAGACAGAAGAAAACTGTCCAAGGACATGCAGACTAGGTTTCCAGTCAAGCCCATCGAGTTTGAACTCTTCAATCTTGATTTGAAACCAGCTGGTGTTCGCCAACATTTTTGACGAAGGAAGCGAGATAACAGTTTTAAATTTATGCTTGGCCTCAACATCTCCACCAGCTAGGTCTGTCAGATCTAGCATAATGTCAGCTGGAACAACGATATCACCTTCGAGCATGATCAATCTGTTGATTGGATCAAAATCCAGACGGTCAATTTTCGTGATTGGAGAATCCTTATGGAGAAGAATAGCTGAGAGCTCTCTTTTCACCAGTTCAATGGGAAGATTAACCACAACCAACGCTTCTTCAGGTCTTTCTCCATTTTCTGCACCTCTTACCTTCTCACGGTATGGGTCCACATCTGTCAAAATAGCTGAATAAGACGGAGAAACTGTCAAAAGAGTCAACAGAATCAAGGCCAGAAGCCTGAATGTTTTCATGATTTCCATAAGTTATCCCTTATATTTTTCTACACTATTTATATGTACAAAAGGGATGCCAAGGGATTCGAATACATAGAATCAGTTAGTTGGAAATGAACGAAAGAGATGGGATTTTTCAGCTGTCAAAAAGATAAACACCCGGAATTCACTCCAAAGAGCAAACTCCGGATGACATACATTAAAGTCTGGTTGCTTCAGTATAAAGCCACGCTCTCATCCCACAGTAAGTCTGGCAGGATTGTGTACTTTCCATAGTGGCCTTTTTGCCTTCTTCGCTAAATGTGATTGTCACGACACAATCTTCTTCACGGTCTTCGCCAAATAGATAGCCTTCAGCTACTGCTTTAAGGACGACATCAGATTCTGCAGTTGCCTCACCTTCAAAGGTACAACTGTGAGCATTGTGCCCCCAAGTCATGGCCTCAACCTGGAACTTCCCTTCTTCTTTGTTGGTGATAGTGATTTCATCAGTTGCAGTGAAAAAGCAAAATTCCATCTCAGCTTCCCATTTACCACCGTCTACAAGACAGTCAGCTTCCTGGAAATACCCCATCATGGCAATATCGTGCTCATAAGCGAATTTACCGGTCATTTCAAACGAATGTGCGGTCCCAACAGACAGCAACAAGATCAACAGAGTGATCACTCTCATAACATTTCCCCCCGAAATTTGTGAATTTGGAGAGAATTATCTGATCGTTCACGCTTTGGCCACGGCTTTTACCGGTCAGGTAATAATGACAAGGTTAGAGCTGCTAGTGTCACCAGACATAGCCGATTTTAAGAGTGTAGGCGGTTGACTCAACCTCGGTATCTTGAGGAGGGACTGAAGCATTATAATAAGGATTCTTTTCCTTTGCCGTCACTTTTGAAGTACTAAAAGAACCCCCGATAAGAATTCCACCACTGGCCCCATAAGCGAAATTAAAAACATTTTCCAAGCGTGATTCATTGACCTGTTCCGGGTAAACCATTTCGTTATAAACTAGGGTTTCGTTACTTTGAAAGCCATCCTGATAAATTCGTCCGGTATAACCCAAAGCAATTTTCCAGATTTGATATTCAATCGTTCCCGACAATCTTGTTGGTGATCCGTTCAAATCATCAGAACTCAAAATCATTTCATAACCAGCTTCCATATGAAACTTCTTGGATTCAAAACCAATACCCGCACCAATCATAGAGGCTTTTCTACTGGCGGAATATCTATTGATCCCTGTCATAAGTACGAACTCATCGACCTCTTCAGATAGGCTTGCTTGTTCATAAAATGCTGCAATCTTTAAAAACTTAAGAGGAAGGGCCCCTCCAACTCTAATAATAGAACCCTCAATATCCTGATTTTTTCGTTCTTCGAAATTATTACTACCAATGGTGAATTTAAAACTATAATTCAAATTGTATTCTTGGCGAGCGTAAGAAATACCAAAGTATTTCCCAATTCCCAACCCAACTTCCATATGAGTGAAATCAATATCGTTTTGAGTAGTCGTTGGCTCAACAGAATTGGCCGTGTATTGGGATTTTCTAAAACCACTGTTCTTCAAATATTGAATCTCGGGATTAAACCAGCTTTTCCCTTTTCCAGCTTTTCCTCCATAAAAGAAAGAGTTGGTATCAACTTCAATCTCCCAAGTGGTTTTTTCGTTATATGCACTGTCTCCCACCTGCAATTTATCGATGGAATCTTTTCCCTTGAGAAAACTAACTTGACCGTGACTTCTTTGATTAAGAGTCGCCGGATTGATGGATTTCATATCGGGAAAAAAAGAGGCTGAGACCATTTGAGCATGGACCTGAGCCGTAAAAAATAAGGGGATGATATACTTAAGTTTCATTCCGTCAAAAAGCGATTAATCAACGCGGAATTCTTCTTCAAGACCAGACTCATCCTCAATCAAGGCATCTGGATCATAATCAGGCTCATCACCAATTATGGTTTCTCGGTCTTCACGATATTTCTTTTCGAAAGTTTCTCCAGGTGGAAGATTCTTTTTGACCTGTTCTGTAGTATTTTCGAGTTTGTCTCTGAGTTTCTCATGAATAGTTCCACCTTCGGCGCCACTCATCTCTTCAGAAGAAGTTTCAATTGGATTGCCTTTAGAATCCAATATAGCAGCAGCTCCTGTTCCAGATCCGACTTTTTCCCAAAAGAATGTTTGTGAAGCTTGGGATTCGAGTTCATTTTCATCGATGAACTTGGCCATTTTCATTTTTTGAAGGACATCATCGACAATTTTTTTAGCAAATGGTGTGAGAGATTTTTTTCTGAAGCTTTCAGCGTGCCTTTTCGGATTCGGCAACAACATAGCAAGAAATGCACCTTCTCTGGCAGAAAGCTTGTCGGTTGGCTTGTTAAAATAGAGCTGAGCTGCCTTCTTGATACCGTATGTTCCTTCTCCGTATTCGATAATATTCAAATAAACTTCGAGGATTTTTTCTTTTGAAAGATTTTGTTCGAGATAAAGTGTGATTAATACTTCTTTCAACTTTCTGGTCATGGTTTTTTCAGGAGTCAAAAAGAGGTTTTTGACAACTTGCTGACTGATAGTACTGGCCCCACGTGTTCGTTTGCCTTCAACCATATCTTGAGTGGCCTTTTTCAATTGATTAACATCCACTCCATCGTGATTGAAGAAGGCCCAGTCCTCAGATATGACGATGGCCTGATAACTTTTTTTGGAAATTTGATCTAGACTTACCCAGCTGGCAGGTTTTTTATCTGTGATTGTGTAATTGACCTGTCCATTTTCCCATTTAATTTCAACATATCCTTTGGACAGTTTTTTAATATCTGATCTCGGAACAATCATCAACCAAACGATCAAGATCATCAGAAGGAGGGAAACAAAACTTGTAAGAGGTATCATATATTTCTTAGACATAAGAATATTATAGTCAGATATGAATAAAAAATAAGCTGCCGCGCGCTAGGAATAAGAAAATTTTATTTCACGAGTTGAGTACTCTTCTTGAGTACACATTAATGGAAATTTCGAAGTAAATCTTTCGGCCAAAGCTGTAATGGTGAGACTAGGATTGACTGCCAGATTTGAAGGAATAACACTGGCATCCATTACATATAAACCTGGATAGTTGAATACTTGATGGTTCACATCAACCACACCTTCTTGTGAGGAATCAGAAAGAACAGCTCCCCCTAGAATATGAGCGGTAGCCGGCATACCTAAACCTGCTTCAAAAAGAATATTCAAGGGCATACCTTTCATATTTTTGGCCACAATTTCAGAACTCTTTTGGGCAATGGGTATGAAAGATGGTGGTGGTTCATTCCCTTTAAAATCACCAACGAGACCACGTTTAAAAAAAGTAAACGGGCTTCTTCCAAGTTTGAGGTTCATCCTTGTTTCTAAACTCTGCATGACAAGAAGAATAAGTCCATTGGCCGCCCAGTCTTTATGTAACAAAATTCGAAGATACTTCGGAGCTGATAAAAAGAGATTAGCAAGCATCTTAAATGGTCTGATTAGTCTGTTACCGTCTCCAGTAAGAGGAAGTGCAAGAAATTTGAAAAAATCGGATCCTGAAGGATAACGAACTCCTTCGATTTTTGTGTTGGAGTCAGGTTTGATCTGAGCGCCAATTGCAATTCCCTTATCCATACCGCCTTTATTATCAAAAGCAACTGAACCCAATAGGCTTTCACCATTGGTTCTAACGATGGTTCCAAGTTTAGTAGAGATTTTATCTAAAGTGCGATGAACAACCGCATTTTCCAATAAAAGCTCCATCGTTCCCATCACTCCAGCGCTTACAATAACTTTCTTTGCACTGAAAACAGGACCGGATTTTTTAAACCAAGAAGTCGACGACAGAGTCTCAACTTTGTAAGTGCCATCATCCTGAGGGAGAATCTTCCTGGCCTTGAGCTCAGGGTGAACTTTCGTTCCCCACTTTCGGGCGAAGTAGAGATAATTTTTCACTAATGTATTCTTGGCGCCTACTGGGCAACCAATCATACAAGCACCACATAAAGTACATTCATTTCTCTCTGGCCCCGCCCCTGAAAAATAGGGATCGGCTACTTTCTGTCCAGGATTTTTCTTGTCTCCAAAATAGACTCCAACTGTGGTGGGTTTGAATGTTTCACTACACCCTAATTCTTCAGAGAGTTTTTTTATTTGATTTTCATTTTCACATAAATGAGGGTTTTCAACAGCTCCAAGCATGCTGAAGGCCAAATGATAAGGATCTTTTAATTCCTGAGTCCAATTCACCTGCTTTGGCCATGATTCAAATATTTTATCTTCCGGCCTTAAAAGAGTATTGGCATAGACAAGACTTCCGCCTCCAACGCCAATTCCATGAAGAACCATGACTTTATTGAGAACTGATATTTTTTGAATACCGAAACATCTAGCTAGAGGCGCCCAGAGATACTTTTTCACATCCCAATTTGTTCTAGGATATGAAGATTCATCATACTCCTTACCCATCTCAAGTAAACCGACTCTGTAGCCTTTCTGGGCCAATCTCATGGCCGAGACAGACCCTCCGAAGCCACTACCAATGATTAATACGTCATATTCAAAATTATTCATTTATAAAGGATAAAGAAAAAAAAGGGCCGGTTCAAGCCGGCCCTGCATATTAATTTGTTTCTTCCATTGTGACTTTGTCACATTGGTAGGCCTCAATCAGCTTTTGAAGCACTCCGGCCTTCGTTCTAGAAGCATCAACATCAAGCATGACAGCTCCCAGAAATTTCTTCTGCTTTGAACCATATCGAGCTTCGATATAATTCTCATAATTGTCACGACTTACACGTTGTCCACCAATGATCTTTTTGGCAAAGATACTCGATTTATGATGCATCTGTAATAGTCTAAACTTGGATCTGATACCAAACAAACCACTTGGAACATCAGCATGAAAAAGTCGCTTATTTGTTTCGATGAAGTCATATCCTTGCTGAACAAGTCCATCTGCATATTTGTAAACTCGTCTAAATGGCATGGCATCCTGACAAGCATACATGATTCTTAATTCAGAGAGCTCTGAAGGATGACGAACAAGGTATTCAGCTTTTCCGTTGTCCATGACAACTTTATCAAGATGATTTCTTGCGAATTTTTCAAATTTACTGTGGAAGTCATCATTCTTTTTAACTGCTGTTTGAGTCGTGTAATCCATGAACTCATAGCCCCACTTCCCATAAACTTGAGAAGCTATTTCTTCGTACTGAGATAGAATATTAACAACGTTTTCTGAACCGTCATCAGAGCTCGTGAAATCAGACTCTCCAAGAGCGGAAGCCAGTCTTTTCTCAGTCGTCATCATCTGCTTTTGTGCCTCAGTCAATTTTTTGCTGGTTTCTAGAACTCGCTTATCCAGATCTTTTAAGTAAGCGGCTACATCCTTTCCATGAATCAAAGTATCTTTGAGCCATTTCTTAGCAATGGCCTCTCTACTGGCTGCGATATCTCCAGTAACTCTTTCAAAATGAAATAGTAGATTTGCTCTGAAGGTATTATTGAATTCTTTAACATCCATTCCAATCAAATTTTGGAATTCTGTTGGATTTGTAGCGAAATCCAATTTGGACAACTCCTGCTTCATCATGATGTCCATAACTGGAATTGAATTCAATCCACTATCAAACCATGCATCGAGCTGACTTTTCATGGTCAAATAAAGCTTTGCCAAATTGTTTATGGCCCTTAGTTTGATGGTAGTTGCAGGAACACCATCAGTATCGGCCACTGGGATTTGAACTTGAGACAATGCTTTTTTAACACTGTCTTCTAAAGGCACAAGATCATCGAGGGTTTTCTTGATGTGTTCTGCCTTTGCAGTTTCGATTTCCTTTTGAATTTTTTCTTTATTGGTTGTGACTTCCTTGATTTTGGCCTCAACACTCTTGATAAGAGCTTTGGCCGTTTCCAAGTCGTCTTTGTGTTGATCTGTCCCAACATCCATCAAACCAGCATTTTGAACATCTTGTCTCAGGTCGTAGAAAGCACAATTAAGTTTGATAAATGTTTGTCTGTCTTTGATTTCATCAAAGTTGAATCTATCTGTAAAAATACTATCGATTGCTCTTAGGATTGATGAGAGAGCAAGACCACCGCCAGCAATAACAAGTCCATTTTGGTTAGGAACCAAAAGACCCATTTGGGCAAAGCTTTGAATAATGTCTGCAGTTTGCTCTAGGAATGAACCTTTGTTCAGCTTACATTTACCATTAAGAAAAATATTATTGATGTTATTGAATACGTTGGCAATTTGAGCACCACTAACAGTCGTCCCATCCCCTGCCGGAATATCTCCGTTGATCAAGGTGTTAACAGTCGTATTGCTGTCAGCATCCACTCCAAGTTCATTCAAACTATTTTGGATTGATTGCGCTCCAGTTAGAATCGCATCTAGCCTGGCCTGATCCTGGTCCATACAGTTGTCTTTGAACAAATTTCTGATGTTTTCAATTTTAGAAAGAATCTCTTTATGGTGATTGGACTCCAAAGGACAGGCCTTAGGTTTCTCACTATAAGGTCTATAGAGTTTAAAAAGGGCATCTACTCGACTCTGGTCTTGTGCTGAAATACCTGTAACAGGTAATTTTGTTTCAATTTGAGTCAAGTCTGTTTCGGCCGAGAACGCCGGAAGAATCAAGCTTTGCAAGAATACAAGACTGCAGACTGCAGAAGTCATGGTTCGTTTTTTCATGGATCTTTTCCTTAATTGCGTGTTCTATTTGGCGCTATTCTAAGGAAAAGAGGCCTTAGACTCAATGTAAGTTGTAATACTTACAGGCCTTGAGTCCAAAAGACTTGATGTAATTTCGGCTAATTATTGCTGTTTGATATAAAGACTTGTGATTCCAAGAGTACCTTCAGAACAAACCTGATAAGCCGCAATGATTTTTTCAGACTGATCTGGAAATTGATCATCACGGGCCTTGATACCATCGAGAAGTAGATCAAGGGGGGCACAGCTCTTTTTCAAAAGTTGATAGGCAAAATAGTCTTTGAATGAAAGTCGACTCTCTTCAATATTAGATTGCATGTACTCTTTCACAGCAGCGGTTTTTTTGAGAGGAAGCAAAACCAATTGTTCCTTTGGCGTCAGTTCTCGCGCCTCCAAATTGGCAAACAAAGAAAAAAGAATAATTAAAAGTGAATATTTCATTACGACCTCAATTTAATAATTTTTAAAATGATCCCCACCAAAGCAGCGATTTTCAAGATTTTAAGTATGGAATGATCTTACAAAGATCGTCATGAATCGGTGCATCTGCACCTTGAAGGTCATAATTGCCCTGTAACAGGTGGTATTCAGGACCCGGCAAATGAAGAATATCAGTCTTCTTATCACCCACCATCAAGGCCCCTTCAATTTCTAGGTTAAGTTCACTAGCAGCCTGAAGCATCATTCCAGGCCATGGCTTACGGTAATAACTTTGTGCCTTAAGCTCTTCGATCAGGCCTTGATTGTGACAAAGAGAATAATACCAGCCATCCACACCACAACCTTTTGCTTCAAGATATTCATTCATCTGTTTATGAACTTCAATCACATCAGATTCCTGGTAATAGCCTCTGGCGACACCACTTTGATTAGTTAATACAACAACTTTCCACTTGGATTCTTTCGCTGCCTTGATCAATTCGAAAATTCCAGACACCCATTCAATATCTTCAAACTTATGAACATAAGACTTGTCTTTATTTACAATTCCATCGCGATCCAAAAACAAAGCACGATGAAAAAGTTGAGCTGGGTTGGGTTTTTTATACCGAACAATAGGAATTCCATGGGCTCCGACAGCAGGACTTGTGGGTTCAGCTCTCTCTGGAGTGAAACTGATTCCTGAGTAAGACCAGTTTTCTCGACAAACACCTCGATCATTAATCTTGAAATTTTTGTCGAACTGATGGCCCTCAACTCCTTCATCTTCAAGGTAGTAAAAATGAATACAATTTTTTGCATTTTTAACTGATCCAAGAATGGATCTGAGTGAAAAGTTTACTTCATCTTGCTCAGTGAAAGTTAGAACACCTGAACCTTGTGGGTTAAAGTCTCCAAAACTTTCTTCAAGAAAATTTTCAAACTCTTTTGAACAATTATGAGTATTGACGCCAATCATACCTAAAGCCTACATGGCATGATGGTGAATGTCACTTAGTGGTTTTTTATTGAACAATTTATTTTGTGGGCCATGGAAGTGAACTTGTTCATTGGCTTGACTCTAATTTGAAGACTGACCTCTCCACAATTGATCTGGAACGAAGAGATGTCTGGGTTTTCTTGTTCAAATATGCAATCCGTCATGTCATTTTCTAAATTCTCACCAGAAGACATATCTATAGAATACAGTTGATACTTCTTGCCATCTTTCACTTGGTGATAGCAAGTCAATTGAACCAAACCTTGTTTTCCAAAGCCCAATAAAGGTCTTAAACAACGTTGAAACAGGACGGGGTCTTCTTTATGAAAAATTAAGAGAATTTCTCTGATCTTTGCGATCACAGGCCTGTAACTTTCAACCACAACGGCATTCATTTCTTTTTCTAATTGTCCAGGTAGCTCAGGAAGTCCGGCATCCTTCCACCTTTGATCAAATCCATTTTGGTAATTAAGTCCGGCCATGTCGTGTAGAGTTTTTGCCATCGATAAAAAAGAGAGTTCTACTCTTTGGTTGAGTTCCGTTTGAAACTCCAAGGCCCTTCTAAAAGGTGTGAAGTATTTTTCAATGAAACTTTTAACTCCAGCACTCTTGGTATTCACAAAACTATGGGCCTTACAAAGTTTGAGAGAGACTGGAATGACTTTTTCGTCTTCCGAAAGAATCAAAAGATCGGCCTCTTTAAAATGGTCATTTCCCCCAGCTGAACCAATTTTTCCCATGACCAGAATATTTTGTATTTTAGTATCCCCTAACAGTTGATCCAACTTAGCACTGCAGGCCTCGGCCAATGTAGGAAGAGCATAAATCAACTCTTGATCGTGAACCCTAAGCCATGACTCATATTCACTGAGACGGGACCTTAACTCGCCGCCAAAGGATTGGATGAAGCGAGACTCGATACCCCTTTTTCGCGCCATGGAGTGACCCAAAAGATATTCAAAGAGATTGCCTTTGAACTCATTGATCAGGGCCTCTTTTTGACTTGATGAATCATTGAAATAAGTCTGTTTCATAAAATTCTATTTCCCAAATGGATTACTCTGTTTTAGACTAAGCCGAAGCAAATTTCAAAGCCCTTATGGGTCTGGGAAAAAGGTTGAAATGAACAATTTTCCTTCCGTTTTCGAAGCTATCAACGACTTGAGCAAGGATCAAATCGAAGGGCTTCTTATTCTCGCAAGGAAATTTAAAGAACGCGACCACGATAAGCCCCAATTCCCCAACAAACTTCCGATTGTAGCCAATAGCTTTCTAGAAAATTCTACCAGAACTAAAAACTCTTTTGCCATTGCTATCAAGAGACTCGGTTGCCATTATTTGGATTTCAACACAGAAACTTCAAGTTTGAATAAGGGTGAATCACTAGAAGAAACGCTTTTAACTCTCTATGCCCAGGGAGTCGATCTATGCATAATCAGAACATCTGTCAGTAATCAATTGAGCGAATTTAAAAATAACACTCCTGTTAAAATCATTAACGGAGGAGATGGAACAAATCAACATCCCACTCAGGCACTTCTCGATCTCTTCACCATGCAAGAAATCGGAATTGAACTTGAAGGAAAAACCATGGCCATCATTGGTGATTGTATCCATTCCAGAGTCGGCCACTCACTTTGTGAATTACTTCCTCAATTTGGTTGTAACATCATTTTGTGTGGACCTTCTGATTACGTACCTAAAACACCTGAATATGAAGGTGTTGAAATTTCCAATGATTTGGAAAGTACTGTGAAAAGAAGTGATTTCCTCTACACACTTAGAATTCAAAAAGAGCGTCACGCTGGTTCAACAGAAGCGGCTAAGCACTACGATACATATCACGACAAATATGGAATCAGTCGTGACAAACTCAAAGCATGGAATAAAGAAGTCCCAGTTTTTCATCCGGGACCTGCTAATATTGGAGTCGAGATTTCATCTGACATCATCAAATCCTCTCTCTATAAAGGATATGATCAAGTCGTGAACTCAATCTATATGAGAATGGCAATCATCACAGCTATTCTTTCAAATAACGATAAAAATATAGGAATTATTGATGGGACGAGGATCAGAGACTAATTTTATTTTCAAGTTTTCTATGATCTCGGCCCCATTGCCTTCACTTTTCTTCTTTTCTCATTTCACACATAAAGGAACCTGTCATGTCGAGAGAACTTGAATTCAAACGCACACTCAAAACAACTAAAGCTTGGTTGCATTTCGAAGATGGAACTTCTTTTCAAGGTTGGATTAATAAGAAAGCCGACGATCCCATTTTGAAAAATGGAATCTGGGGAGAAGCGGCCTTTACCACAGGGATGTCTGGATATCGCGAAACCATGACTGACCCATCCTTCCTAGGGCAACATATCATTTTCACAAATTCTCATATTGGAAATTACGAAAGTGATGAAAGAGCAGATCAATCAAACAAGTGTCACGCTACATGTTTGATAGCGAGAAACTTCAGTTACAACAACTTTCTAGACAAAACAGAAACCCCTATTTTCAGCGGGCTCGACACCAGAGCATTGGTCAAGTTCATGACCAGCGCAAAGTGCTCACACAAAAGTGTTATCACGACCGAAGAAAAAACTCCTGACAAAAAGACATTTCAAGAAGCGACTCTAATTTGCAATGAGCTCGCCTTGGTCAGTCAAAAAACGGCGAATGTTGAAATTCCTGGAGATAATCCAATCGTGCTAGTTAACTATGGATGTAAGCAATCCATTATTAATAATCTCAAAGACCTTGGTCACCCACTGGTCACATTGCCATATAACGTCACAGTTCAAGAAGTTCAAAAATATAATCCACGAATGATCTTCCTTTCAAACGGTCCTGGGGATCCTAGATTGATGAAGGATCAATTTGAAGAAGTGAGAAAGTTTCTTGAATTGGATATTCCGGTTAGAGGGATTTGTCTTGGACATCAACTTTTAACAAGGGCGCTAGGAGCTGAAATCATCAAGCTCCCTTTCGGACAACGTGGAGTCAATCACCCGTGTTTGGATCATGTGAGTGGAGAAATTCTCATCACTTCACAAAACCATGGGTATGCCTCTGATGAACAGTCGCTTAAGAAAATTGAAAATGACAATCCACTTGGAAAGAGACTGATCATTCAATCTCGTTCGCTCTTTGATCTCTCTGTTGAAGGAATTTCAACCACCGATCACCATTTGAAATCAGTCCAATTTCACCCGGAATCAAATCCAGGACCGAGTGATGCTTTTGTATTCTTCGAAGAAATTAGAGACTTCCTATCAGGAAACAAGCATCCGGATATTGATCCAGAAAAGCTTCATCCAATGATTGATGTTCAACAAAAAATTGAAAAAGACATTCCGTATAAGAAAATCCTACTTGTCGGTTCCGGCCCGATTAAAATCGGTCAGGCTTCAGAATTTGATTACTCAGGAACTCAGGCCTGTAAATCACTCAAAGAATTAGGGGTTGATGTTGTTCTGTTGAACTCAAACCCTGCAACGATCATGACTGATCCTGAGATGGCCTACAAAACATATATTGAGCCAATCACTAAAGATACGATCAAAAAAATCATCGAAAAAGAAAATGTAGATGCCGTACTTTCAACAATGGGTGGCCAAACGGCCCTCAATATATGTGTTGAGCTCGAAGAAGAAAGTTATCTTAAAGAAAAAGGAGTGGCCCTTCTTGGAGCTAATGTAGATACAATCACTAAGACTGAGGACAGACAACTTTTTGCCAAGGAACTAGATGGCCTTGGTTATCAGACAGGTAAACGTTTCATGGCCAATAGTGCAGATGAAGCAATGGAACTTGCCACAAGTAAAGTTGAATTTCCTCTAATCATCAGAAGAGACTTTGCTCTAGGTGGTAAAGGTGCGGCCCTGGTCTACAATATCGACGAACTCAAGGGTGTATTTGATGAAACCGACATCAAATTCCCTGTGACGATGGAAAAAAGTTTGATTGGCTACAAGGAAATCGAACTTGAAGTGATGGTCGATAAAGAAAGAAATGGAGTCATCATCTGCTCAATCGAAAACGTCGATCCATGCGGAATTCACACTGGAGACAGTATCACTGTTGCCCCGGCGCAAACTATTAGTGACCGTTGCTACCAGAAACTTAGAACCATGTCGTTAACTATCGCCAAGCATATGGGTGTTGTTGCTGGAGGGGCCAATGTCCAATTTGCCATCAATCCTGACAATGAAGATGATATTGTCGTAATTGAAATGAACCCAAGGGTTTCAAGATCATCTGCTCTAGCAAGTAAGGCCACAGGTTATCCAATTGCTAAAATTTCGGCCCTACTCGCGGTTGGTTACACGCTCAAAGAAATTCTTAACGATATCACCAAAGCTTCCCCTGTAGCTTTTGAACCGACACTAGACTATGTCGCCCTGAAAATACCAATATTCCCATTTAATAAATTTCCAACTTCCTCTCAGATTCTTGGACCACAAATGAGATCTGTTGGTGAAGTACTGGCCTTAGGAGGTAATTTCAACGAAGCTTTCTTCAAAGCTCTTAGAAGTTTGGAAATGGGTCTTGAAATTCCAAGTCTGGCTCAACTTAAGACAACACCATTGGATCTCGATAAAGACTATATCGTAAAACGACTGACAAATCCTCTTCAGCTGAGCCTCCTGAGTACTCTCGAAGGTCTTAGAAAAGGATTAAGTGTCGATGAGATCTATAACCTAACTGGAATCACTCCTTGGTTCATTGAACAAATGAACCTATTCTTAGAAAAAGAAAATGCGCTCAAGAATAATGAAATTGATATTTTTGAAAGTGCTGAAACATTCAGAGATTACAAAGAAAATGGTTTTTCGGATAAATACATCGCTTTGTTAACAGGAAAACCTCAACAACAAATTCTCAACTACAGATTTGAGAATAATCTCTTTCCGGTCTACAAAGCTGTTGATACCTGTTCAGGGGAATTCAATGCTCAAACTCCTTACTTCTATTCGACCTACAGTACTGTAAATGAAGCCCATACGTTAGCCGATCAAGGCCGCTCGATGGTCATACTAGGCTCAGGTCCAAATAGAATCGGGCAAGGAATTGAATTTGATTACTCATGTGTAAAGTCATGTCAGCATCTCGCCACCAGAAAGATTCAGTCAATCATGGTGAACTCAAACCCAGAAACAGTATCAACTGATTATGACAGTTCAGACAGACTCTATCTAGCACCACTGTTTTCTGAAGACTTGTTTGATATTCTTTTAAATGAAAATCCTGATGGAGTTATCACCTGTTTCTCAGGACAAACCGGAATCAAAGTTCGTGCCCACCTAGAAGACAGTTTTAGAAAAGAATTTAAAACATTCAACTTCCTGGGCTCTTCGCTTGAGACATTGGATTTGACTGAAGATCGAAAAAGATTCTATGAGGTCACAAAAAATGTTCCTCTCTCACATACGAAATCAAAAATAGTCAAAGGTTATAAAAATCTCGTCAATGCGATGACTGAAATTGGTATGCCAGTGATTATCAGACCTAGTTATGTGATCGGTGGTGAATCGATGTATATCTTCTACAATAGCGATGACATCAACCAACTTCCAGAGGAACTAAAGTCACAATTGAAAAACTCTTCTACCGAGTTTCAGGTTGAAACCTACCTAGAAAACTCTCTCGAATACGATGTGGACTTGGTAAGAGATAAATACGGCAACACAATCTTCACAGTCTGTGAGCATATTGAATATGCCGGAGTTCACTCTGGAGATTCAGGAATGATCTCTCCTCCAGTTGTCTTGACGAGTGCACTCTATGCCCAAATGAAAGAGATTTCGAATAGATTGGCCCAAGAGCTTGATGTAATTGGACCTATCAACTTTCAATACGCTGTAAAAGATGGAAGTATCTATTGTATCGAGGCTAACCCAAGGGGATCACGAACACTGCCTTTCCTTTCCAAGGCCTATGACATTTCTCTTCCAAGTTTGGCCACAGATGCCATGCTTGGAGAAAAAATCAAGCCATGGCATAGAGAAACAGCGAAGCATTTCTGCGTAAAACAAAGTACCTTTCCATTTGACCGCTTTGTTCAAGACAATATCATTCTTGGACCGAAGATGAGATCAACTGGTGAGACAATGGGAATTGATGAAGACAAAGATCACGCTATCTTGAAGTCCTACCTTGGAAATTATCCAAAGATCAGTCATGTTGGAAAAATTTTGATATCAATGGCCGACAAGACCAAAGATGTACTTCTTCCTTACCTAAAAGGACTGCATAAGATGGGTTACACTTTCTGTGCGACAAGTGGGACTCAACACTATATCAGTAAACAAGGAATACCTTGTGAACTGGTTGCCAAGATTAACGAAGATGGAAAAACCATTCTTGAAGTTCTGAAAGATGAGAATATGGTTCTTGTCTTCAACACTCCAATGAATATGGGGAGTTCAAAATCTGACGGTGAAAATATCAGAAACACCGCTATTCAATATGGTATCCCTTGCTTCACTAGAGCAGAAAACATCAAAGCAGTAATCGAGTCTCTAGTCGGCCACAGTTCTGCTGAACTCATGCCAGTAAGTCTTCAAGAAATGCATGGAGATAAAGCGTGAGTATGGAAAAAGTTTTTTGCGCCCTGGATAACATGACAAAAGATGAAGTCTTGAGCTTCATCGAAAAATCCAATGGAAAACTTAAAAACATCAAAGTTGGGATGGAGCTCTACTACGCCGAGGGACCCAAATTTCTTCAAGAACTTCAAGAAAATTACGATCTAAAAATTTTCTTGGACCTGAAGTTACACGATATTCCGAATACCGTGGCCAAGGCCATCTCCTCTTTGAAGGATCTACCGGTTCATTTTTTAACAATTCATACCAGTGGCGGCACACAAATGATCAAGGCCGCCATTGAATCAGCGAGAAAGAATCTTCCTTCCGCTAAGATTCTGGGGGTGAGTTACTTAACAAGTCTTGCTCCACATGATTTAAAAGAAATGTGGGGTATCGAAGAATCAGAAATTCCCAAGGCCTTTGAAAGATTTTTCAAAGTTGGAATTGAGGCAGGAATTGATGGGTTTATTCTAAGCCCACTAGAATTGAATATCCTAAGTTCCGTAGAAAAAGAGATGAAGGCCAATGTCTTAAAGGTGACTCCAGGCATCCGTTTTGCTGATGAAATTGCAAGTGGCCAGACTCAGGATCAGAAGCGAGTTCTTAGCCCAGAAGAAGCAATCGCCAACGGTGCGGATTATCTAGTGATGGGAAGATCATTGAGTCAGGCGAATGATTTGATGGCGAGAATCAATGAGATCGAATCTATTCATTAATTAATTGAACAGGTTTTCCTTTCCTCGTAAGCTTTCTTTTTGATTGTGAAGGTTTTTGATTTTGTTGTGCAATCTTCCTGACATAGAGTTCTTTTGGGAGATTACCAAAGCTCGAAGTTCCTGGGATAGGTACTGTGATTGTTTTCACTCTTGGAAACTGATGAACCTTTCCTTCAACTTGAACCGCAACATAGGCCAGATGCTTCGTCGGCCTTACCTTCAATTCGACAATCATCTCTTCCCCTTCATCCAAATCTTTTTCGATATTTTCAGGAGGAGTGACAAATTCCAAATCATCGACCGCCATAAAATTGATTTTAGCCTCTTGTATATTATGAATCGCCTTGATCGTCACGATGACATTAGATCCAGTTCTACTTGAAGTTATTTCAACAGGTGCATTGTTTTTTGCCCGACATTTTTGATGAGAATCCCCAAAGTCCACTGGTTTGTCAGAAGGCACGATAGCATTCCCTGAGAATGCAGGATAAACATAAAAAATGGTGATCAATAGAATTAAAGACTTCATTCTTGAGTGACCTCCACATTATTGATGACTTTGAATCCAGATATAGACTGAAGTGAGAAGAAATGAACTATGTACTCTTGTCCTGGAGTAATTGGTACTTGTAGGTACAATAAGCTGTTTCCTCCTGGATAACTTCCTCCAGTTACATAGGTATCTCCTCCAGAATTAATACTGTAGACCTGAATATAAAACAGGTCATTACTTTGTACCCAAATTCTGGCATCAGTCATTCCTGAAGCACCTGTAAATCTGACATAGCGATTTCTGGCCAAAGCATTGGTCTCAGAGTCGTCAAACAAATAAACAGAACGAGTTACTCCTGAGGTCATGTTTTGAAAGACGGGAAGATAGTTTGCATTTCCACCATTATTGGTCATTCCAGTTCCATAGGGATCTGTAATAGACTGGATACTATTATCTGAAAGAACATTGTCAATTGCCGTCAAAAGAGTTGAGTTCCCAGAATTAATACTTTTGACATAACTGACCAAAGAAAAAATTGTAGTCAATGGTGCATCTGATTTTTGATTTGTCGTCAGCGCAGTCACAAGACTAGAGACAGGAGCACTCATCGTATCCACTCCATCTGTAGCACTGTCAAATAGGTCATAGACAATGAGTCCAATTGAATCTTCGCTGAACCAACCTGGATTGGTTTTTTGAAAAGAGGCCCTGGTTTCCATATCAAAGCCAAAGCCCGATTGTTGATTCGTCCCATAAGAGTCCTTGTAGAACGAGTCGGGCTGGTGAACTAAGGCCGAACTTGCATTGGCAAAACCTTCTCCAAAAGCAATAGTTGGATCTTTCTTATCTCCAATTCCATGAGCTCCCCCCAACGAATCACTTCTCGATAGATTAGCTTCCATAAAGTGAGTCCACTCGTGAGCAATCACATGAGCATCGAACTCATCAGTATCCACACCTGCATGACCAAGAATATAAAGTTCTTTAGTATCAGGTCTGTAATGACTGGTTCCAATTTGTCCAAGAGAATAGTTTCCAGAACTAGGAGTATTTGAAGGAGACCAGTTAACTTTGAGATGAGGTAAGGAGGCCACGTTCATACTTCCATTATCTTTGTACCATTTCATTGATTGATATACTGTATCAAGAATGGCAAAAGGAGCCGATGCTCTCGAGGAAGAATAAGATCCTCCTGCACTCGAACCAATCCAGCCTGTTGGTATGTCAAAATTGATTGGTAGTGAATTTGAAAAGCTTCGATTGTTCGATTGCCACGCCCATACTCCACCAATCAAACCGGTGTCTCCTGTGACATTGGTTTTTACTGATACTTTTGGATATCCTGCCAAACCGTCGATTTCAGCATAGATGACAAAATAGACAACGGCTCCATTATAAATTGTGAAACTGGCTTGTCCGTTTTCATCCAAAAGTTTTGATTCAAGACTTAACCCATTAGAGTTATCAAAGGCCTCAATGACTGCACGTCTGACCGGCATTGGAGTGGTTCCTTCGTAATTTAAAGCTCCAGCACTACACAACCCACCACTGCAAGAAGAAACAGTAAAACCTGGTCTTCCGTACGTGACTGTTACTGTTTTTGTATACGTCGCCGGAGCTGTTCCAGTAGGAGTAGGCGTTGGTGTCGGCGTCGGTGTTGGCGTCGGTGTTGGAGTCGGAGACGGCGTAACAATCGGAGTTGGAGTTGCCGTCGGAGTAGGACTTGGAAAAGGTGTCCCAAATGGTGTTGCCGTTGCGGTTGGAGTTGGAGTCATCGTAGGTGTAGGTGTAACGGTCCCAGTCGGAGTTGCAGTAGGCGTTTGAGTTGGTAAAGGAATAGTTGGCGTCGCCGTTACCGATGCCGTTGGTGTTGGTGTTGCTGTAATCAAAGGCGTCGATGTGATGAATGGAGTTGGTGTTGGCGTCCCTGGAGTTTCTTCATTTTTAACGGACGACTTGGCAGTTGCGTTTGATTTTGGTTTTTCGACACCAGGAAGACAGCCCACTAAAAAAGTGGAAACCAAAAACCATGTAATGATTTGGACCGTCTTTAACATACCTTTTCCCAGACAATAAATGTCGACTCTTTATCGTCATTTCAAGGAGTTTGATTGAGTTATTATATCCCAGTAATATACTCAGCCTTTGTTTCGAGAGATCACTTCTTAGTTAAATCAAGTAGTTGAAGTTACATCGAATAAAAATTAATGAGACAATATAGAGGTGAAGAACGACCAAAACTGCCCACAACAGGCCTCACCTGCACAGGAAAAGAATGGCCGTTCTGTCTTTGCTTGGAAAATCCGCCTTTAACGCTATAATAATAAGTGATGTATCTGAAATTATTGGCCTTACTCACCCTATTATTTTCAAGTGCGCTCTATGCTAGCCGCCCCGCTATTGTTGTCTCAACGAGGGCCGTTATTTACGCAGATCAGGAACTCAAAAGTCCAATTGGTTTTGTCTCAGCAGGTAGAAAAGTCGTCGTTGGAGATGTCGCCAGAAAAAATGGAAGCATACTTCCCATTATTGTCATTGGAAGAGTTGCTTGGATAAAGGCCTCTGACTTAGCACTCAATACGGAAGAGTTAAAAAATGTAACGACTTCTAGGTTTAAAGTGAATGAAGAACAATTCAAAAATGCAGAAGAAAAATTTGATGACAATCTTTTTGAAAATAACTACGCCCAATTTTCATTTGGGAGTCTTGCTGTAGATAATAGTTACAAAGAATTTGGAGAGACAACTGGATACACAACAGGAGATACAGCAACCGCTTTACGCTTTCATGTTTTTCATCGACCACCATTTAAAAAATCGGTCTGGAGTGTTGGAGTTGGTTACTATGCTCAGTCAGAAGAAGAATATGAATGGGAAACCATAACTGTTGAAGCTAAATATGGTTACTCTCTCCTTCAAACGAATGCATTTGCTCTCGATGCTTTTGCAGGAGTTTTTATCGGCGGAGATTTTAGATACCAGAGACAGGAAGATGGCGAAACAGTTGCAGACAACGGTAGTACCTACGGTTACATGTATGGTGGCCAACTCAAACTCTTTACGTGGGCCAAATTCGGTCTAGTTGGAGGATTGGTTAGACAGACTTTCTTTTTATCTGGTTTAAGTCCGTTTCCGACAACCGGTGGTGGTCGAAGTGATCTGCAAGAAATTTCTGGAACTAATTTTTATTTTGGACTTTCAGTAAAACTTTGATCATTCGACCACAAGGACGTCTTCATCTTCATCTGAATTATCCCCTTCTTTGGCCTTATCTAAAAAATACTCGATCTTTTTTTCTTCAGTTTCAAATTTCGAGTCATCGATTTCACTATTACTATTACGTTCTCGTTTCAATTCTGCTTCAAGTTCTTCTTTGATTTTTCGTTCAAGTCTAGCCTTGGCATCTTCCTTCAATTTATCTTTCAAACTAAATGTTGTACCAAATTTCTTATAAGCAAATTTATAGAGAGGTGTAAGCTGCATGCTGTTCTCTTTACCTCTTTCTAGAAATTGAATCATTTCTTTTAAAAATTCTTTTTTCTGAAGTTCATGAGACCACGCTGCAAAGAGATAAAGCATCCCTTCTTGATCAATTCTCTTAGTATATTCAAGTTCACGATATTCTCCATATATAGGAACACTTGAATCACCACTTATACTTTCTTTCCATCTGAGATTTTGTAGCAATCGTCTACGATAAGCCTCGGCCTCTGAGGTGTAACGCCTGGACTTCAACGACAAACTATAGACAATTCCCCGATGGAGAATGAAAACAATTTCTTGTAAGTACTTCTCGCCTTCTTTTTCGATATCTATTTCGGCAACGCCAAATCCTTTATCTTCGTAAAAGGCAATTTTCCTGGCACTCTTTGGGAGATAGTCATTTCGAAGTTTAAGAATAAAAAGATTGTAAACCAGCTCATCATATTCATATTGCTTTTTAATTTTCAAAATATAATTCAGCATTCCCATTTCTTTATAATTAGGAATTCGAATATCTTTTTCAAAAACATCGCGAAATACTTGTTCCTGTGACTTGTCTAAAATCATTTTTTTGTAGACAGGAAGATTGAACAGTTTGTGTTTACCTAGCTCCAGTTGGAACTTGAAATGATCCCTGTTAAGGAACTCTGCCAACATTTTGTTTTTTGTATCCATCAATCGAAGTCCAAGATTAGGTTTGTCCTTTGAAAGATTTTCAACTAGAGGCATGGCCCTGAAAAGCGGATGCCGAAAAGGGAAAGGGAGCGTGAAAAAATCAAAATGAAAATTTTTGTAGAGAGATTCATCTTCGACAAAGACTGCTTCAAGTTTTTCAAATGTGTACTTTCCACCCTTGTACATACTTTCAGGCATCGTTTGGGTCTTGATAAAATCTGTATCAACCCCCTCACTCAGGGCCAATGTATAGATATGGTAAGGCACCAAAGAGACGGCAAAAAAGCCCCCTGCTATCAGTAGAATGATTAAAAGTATGGGTATAATGATCCTCATAATACGACTTTTCGGACACTTAAGGGCACAACATGAGTGAAATTAGAAAGTTCTTAATTTTTTTCCGAGTAATACCGATATGTTAGACTGAAATAGTTAATTATAAGCAGGAGCTTATCAATGAAACCTTTGTCGGCATTGTCCCTCGTTGTTCTTTTTCTACTGGTCTCTTGTGATCAACCAAGAGATAGAAGAACGGCCTATCGTTCTAAAGGGCTCAATAACAATGAGGCATTTACGTACAACTATTATAACAATGAAGGCGATGGCGGAAACAATACAGGTTCAAGTGGATCAAACGGTACAACAGGAACAAATGGTGACGGTGGAACAACAGGAACAACCGGAACTAATGGAGAGAACACACAGAACCTTCCAAATTGCTCAACTTCAGTTTCTTGGAGTACTGACGGTAGTACAGGTTTTGATAAAACCCATAATCATGTTGGAGCTTATTCATTTTGTAGAGATCAAGCAACAGACACAGATGTTTATATTCAACTTCAAACGCCAGTTACAGATGCTCAAGTTTGTGTAATTCCAACATATCATTCTGGAAACAGAGCTATCTATGTTGGAGAACCTAGATGTTTGGTTATTCAAGACAATAAAAGAATCTACAAGCTAACACTTCTCAAAAACAGAACAGGTTACCAGAATTTTCAAATCACTGGTGCCATGATCATGAAAGACAAGGCCTTCTTCTACCCAGCGCCTTTCTATCAATACCTATTGAGCCCAGATGCTTTTCTCTTCTGTTCTCAATGGCTTGATCAAACTGGAGATAGCTCGTATTGCTACGCTTTTGATAGCGTAGGACAATACGTTTACCACCAGTTCTAAAAACTAAGAGCTTATAATACTTGAGGATCTGTAGACAGTGAGCCAATTGGATTGGCATTGAAATGCTCTATGATCTTATCCCAACTTGGAACTTTGATTCCATCTGGATGTATAACTTCACCTTGCTTACCAATATAGTATGAACGCAAACCATGATCACGATATGCTCTGATGTCATGTGGCTTATCCCCAAATCCAATCAGAATGTTATCAAATTTCTCTTTCATCTTTTCAATGATCCAACTTTTGAAATCACCATGATCACTTGGAACGTCACCATTGGCAAAATCCCAAAAAAGACTCGGAGCTTTAACAAAATCATACATGGCCAACCATTCTTTGGTTTTATTGATGAAGGCATCATCTCTAGCAGTCAAATACACGATTTGGAATTTGTTAGAAAAATACTTAATCGAAGATGCTGCATTTTGAAGAGGCTTGAGTTTTGAGTTTGGTTTAACCAGAACTTCCCAAGGGGAAGCATCGCTAATGGTATGATCGATATCAGAAATGGCAATTGGTGTACTTCTAGAAAGCACCAGAGTTACAACTTCGGCCTCATTAGACTGATAGTCACTTTCCCCAGGAAGAGAAGCAACCACCAAATATTGACCCACTTCTTTTGCAGGAATTTCAAGCTCGGCCACGCCATCACCATCAGTTAGAGCGTCTCCAAGTTTTTTTCCATTCAAATGGAACTGAACAATTTCACCTGGAATATCCATTCTATAAGGAATAACTCTTGAGCTTTCAAGTTTGGCCTTGACGACAATCGTCTCTTGATCAGTAAAAACGCCGTCTATTCCTTGAAGAATTGCACCAAGTTTTGATGCAGCTTGAACTGAGAAAGTTATCAAAAATGAAGTTGTGAGAATCAATAATGATTTCATAAACGAAAACCCCCGCATTGGATTGCAGGGGTTATTAAACTAAGATTAGGCTTCTTGGTCAATGACGCTCTGTGGCGTCTGGGACTTTTTTACAATGCTCCAAATCTCATATGTTCCCCAAATTGTAAGGGAAACCAAAATCGCCCAAGTTCCACTTACGGCCGGATTTGTGACTCCTGCAAATAAATTTAAGTAGAAATGGACAAAAAGAGCACTCAAAGAAGCTGTAAAAACCACTGGAACAGGGAGAATTTTCTTTCTCATCACTCCCGATAAAAATGGAACCAAGCTGGCAGCTGCCAAAGCGTAGACACCTTTTTGAGCAAAGAGTCCCACATATTTTGGAGGATTCCACGCCAAAATAAGACCAACAACTCCAACAACGACTAGAATATATCTTGAAATATCCAGTCCTCTTTTATCGTCAAACTTCATCATCGGTCCTAAAAAATCTGTTGTAATCATCGAGCTTAGTGAAACTAAAATTCCATCTAGAGTTGAGAGTCCCGCTGCAAGAAGACCAATTGAAAGCATACCTTTGAGATATGGTCCCCACCAAAAATCAGCGAATTTCTGGGTGATATATGTCACAACGACAGCATCCTGTGACGTGACTGGTAGATCGATAAGTCTGGCATAAAAACCAATAAACAACATCAATCCAAAAATCCCTCCAGTGATCATGGTGGTCCAGAGGAATACTTTTGTATCCTTTTCACTTCTGAGAAAAAGAATCTTGGTCAAAATATGAGGCTGTAACATCAGTGCAAATGTGATGAAAAAGCTTGATATGAAAACAGAGAAGAAATCATGATAAAGAACACTGCTAGAATTGAATACCGAAGCATAATCCATGGAAACACTCTGAAGTGTTGTAATAAAACCATCTGCAAACAATGGTAATCCGTCCACAAACAAGAAAACACTGATGATGATCATAAATACACTTTGAAGTGCATTGGTATAGGCATGAGCGTAGCTTCCCCCAAACAAGATATAAGAAAAGACAAAACCTATACAAAGCATCAAGGCAACTTTTTGAGTGATTCCAAATAAAGAAGCAAGAATCAAACTACAACCCACAAGAATTAAAACAATAAATGTCAAACTTAGTAGGTTCAAAAAGGCAAAGAACAGTGAAAGACTTCTACTTTCATAGTGATGATATAGCCATTGAGCAAGAGTCAAACTTCCATTTTTCTCTCCTAGCGCTTTAAATTTTCGAGTGAGTAAGATGAACGCCCCTGCAATTCCAAAAAACGCAGCTACTCCATAGTGCAACCAAGCAGAAAGTCCATGAGTATATACGAATCCCGGATTAATAACGAAAGTCGCTGTTGAAGAAATGCTTGAAGCAAGTGTTACTCCAACCAGTACTGGCCCCATTTGTCCGCCAGCAATAGCGAAACCTTTAAGTCCACTGGTTTTTTTCATACCCTTGATGGAAAGCCAGTACGTTGCGACCAGCATGATTCCCATAAGAATCAAATTGAAAGTCATTGGTGTCATTTTAAAGCCCCTTCCTTGAGTTGAACTCGATTGATTTTGCCATTGGGTAGCAATGGAAACTCATCGAGCTTTTCAAGATGTTTTGGCCATTTGTACTTGGCCAGTTTTCCTTTTAACCATTCATTTAGTTCATCGAGTTCAATCTCTTGATGAGCGGAATAATACATTTTTCCAACCTCACCCCATTTTTCATGAGGTCTGGCCACTACAACCGCCTCATCAATACCTGGATGATCTCTTAAAACTTTTTCAACTTCACCGGGATATACATTCTCTCCCCCGCTGATATACATATCTTTGATTCTTCCGACGACATAGAAGTATCCATCTTCATCGAATTGCACTAAGTCTCCGGTTTTAAAATATCCTTCTTCATCAAGTGAGTGCTTAAATAACTCTTCTTTTTGAAAATAGCCTTGGCAAAGATGATCACCTTTGATCAGAAGTTCACCCGGTTGACTGGTTCCGACTTTATTTCCTTCACCATCAACAACTTTGACTACCGAGTGAGGCATTGGTCTTCCTATACTGCCAAGCTTTAGTAATGCTTTGTCTTCTTCTAGTACAAAACAATTCGGACCTACTTCAGTAAGTCCAAATCCTTGCTTGAACATAATGCCGAGCTGTTGATAGCCGAGGATTGTTTCTTTTGCAATCGCAGCTCCACCAGAGACACAAAATCTCAAGGAGTTAGTATTCTCTTCTTTCACACCATGTGAATAGATGTTTTGAAACATGGTCGGAACACCAAAATACACGCTAACCTTTTCATTTTTCCAAGTATCCACAACATTTTGAGGGTCAAATTTCTCTGCCAAAATAGCGGTTCCACCAAGCCATAAAAGAGGCAAGCAAAGAACGTTATAACCACCTGTATGGAAAAATGGAGTTTCAACCATTGTGATATCACTTGGAACAAGGTTCCACATTTTACAAGTCATTTGAATATTCGTTTCAAGCATTTTTCCATGAAACAAAACACCCTTGGGCTCACCTGTACTGCCACTTGTAAAAAGCATTAATGCTGCGTGATCATTGTTTGAAAGATCAGTCTTGGAAACATTTCCAAGTTTGATATCATCAATCAAGAACGAACGTTGAAAAATACCATCAAACTCTTTGTGAGTAATGATGACTTTTGGAGTTGAGAAGGCCACTTGATGTCTCAACTCACCTTCAGAAAGTCTGAAGTTCATGGGATTAAGAATGGCGCCCAGTCTGGCGCAGGCAAAAAGCAATAAAAGGTGTTCTTTAGAATTGCAAGAAAGGTATGCCACTCGGTCACCTTTTTTAACACCTAGATTTTCCAACCAGTAAGTCCACTGGTCGACTTGAGTTTCCAATTCTCTATAAGTCAGAGACTGTCCAGTCCCTTGCTCAATTATGGCAATTTTCTCGGGGTACTCAAGAGAGTTGCGACCCAGAAATGAAATCCAGCTCACTGAGTTTCTCCTTTCGACAGAAATGCTTGATAATTTCAACCGCTTCACCAGGGTGTTCCAATAGACAAGCATGCCCACCATTCATGACTCCAAACTTCGCTTGTTTGACTTTATCGGCCATCTCTCTTTGAAGTGTCGGAGTCGTTAATATATCTTCTTCACCAGTTAAAAACAGAGTGGGAACGCTGATTTCATTTAGCTCCAGCTCTCCTTCCATTCCCGAGGCGATAAGGGCCTGCACATTTTCTTTTTTCCAACTGTGAGACAACGATCTATAACGAGGAATCAAGTCAACATTTGCTTCTAAAGTACTTCTTCCCCAAATCCAAGGTAGAGCAACATCAAAACGATGTTCTGGGCCTCCTTCAAGATGGGCCTTTTTCCAAGAATTTAATACAGAATTGATAAACGGACTGGTATTGGCATAACTAGCAGCTACAATTTGTCCTCGAACAATCTTAGGGTTTTTAAGAGAAAGCCCCATGGCAACTCTTCCTCCATTTGATAGACCAACCAAGAACGCAGATTTGATTCCAAGCTTCAAAAGCAGGGAATCAAGAACATCAACCTGTTCTTCAAGCGTTACTTTTTGTGCGATATCCGGAGACTTCCCTTGACCAGGTCCATCGTAGCGAAGGATATTGAAGTCCCTGGAAAGCTCTGACACATGAATATCCCAGCTTTCCAGGGTGGCCAATAGGCCGTTAATCAGGACCAGCCACGGGGCCATCGGGCCTGGTCCTGAATTAATTTTGTAGTTGATACCTCTCAAAGCGAAATTCCCCCATCAACATTAAGACAGGTTCCAGTAATAAAGGAGGCTTGATCAGAGGCCAAAAAGCGATAGGCCTTTGCAATTTCTGTAGGCTCACCCATTCTTCCTAGAGCAGTTTTTTCTCTGATCATATCGATTACTTTTTCAGGAATTGTTTCGACCATTGGTGTTGCAATAAAACCTGGAGCAACCGCGTTCACTCTAATTCCGTAGCGACCAAGTTCCTTGGCCATGGTTTTTGTCATTCCGATAACGCCGGCCTTAGTCGCGACATAATTTGTCTGACCGAAATTACCATTATGTGCGACAACTGAAGCAGCATTTAAGATACTTCCGCCTTGTCCCTGATCTTTCATGGCAATAGCTGCCATTTGAGAGAGAAGGAAAACTGACTTAAGATTGACATTAATCACGGCATCCCATGCATCCTCAGTCATTTTTACTAAAGTTGCGTCTTTAGTAATTCCCGCATTATTAACGAGAACATTAATACCTTTTTTCATTTCACCATTGATAATATCAAGATCTTCTTTGCGTGTGA